>NZ_RZTE01000001.1:95503-330203 GCF_003997415.1 Mesorhizobium sp. M7A.F.Ca.MR.245.00.0.0
GACCGGATGCGTTTCGTCGCGTGCTGGCCGAGGCGCGGCCGCTGGTCGACCTTTTGTGGATGCGTGAGACGGCGGGCGGCGTCTTCGATACGCCGGAGCGGCGGGCCGAACTCGAGAAGACGCTGCGCGAGCTGACCAGCCGCATCCGCGACGAAAGCCTGCGCTACCACTACCAGCAGGAGATGCGCGAGCGTGTGCTGAGCTTCTTCGGCTCGCAGCGCAGTGGGCGTCAAGGTCGGCAGGACTGGAAACAGGGCCAGGGCAAGACGGCCGCGCCCGGCGGGCAGTTCGCCAAAGGCGGTGGCGGCCGCATTGCGATCACCGAAAGCCTCGGCCAGTCGGCTTTGGTCAAACGCGGCGGCGAGGGGATGTCGGTGCGCGAGGCGACGATCATCGTCGCGTTGATCAACCATCCGGCGCTGATCGACGAGAATTTCGCCCATATCGAGTTCCTCGATCTCGCCAACTCCGACCTGAGGCGGCTGCATGCGGCAATCCTCGATGCAATGGCGCATGACATGGCCAATGACCGGCAGGCGGTGATTGCGATGATCGAACGCGCCGGCTGCGCCGAGATCTGGGAGCGGGCCGTCGGGCTGATCCGGCGGATGCGGCAATGGCCGGCGCTGGAGACCGCCGCCCTTGAAGATGCCCGCGATGCTTTCAGCCAGGCGCTGCACTTGCAGCGCAGCGCGCGCACCTTACATAAGGAACTGAAACAGGCGGAAGCGGCGCTCGCCACCGATCCCACAGACGAAAACTACCGGCATCTGATCGAAATTCAGGCGCAATTCCAGGATGTGCAGGCCACGGAAGCGCTGATCGAAGGGTTTGGCGTCTCCTCGGGCAGGGCTGGGCGAGCTTAGTTGGAAGCGAGTGAATTGAGAAAGCGTCGTTGCGCGTCCAAATGGCGCGTAACGGGCTAAGTCGGGTAATTGATTCGCTTTTTTCATGCGAATCATGCGAGAGGCGCTTGACCTTCTGGCAGATTGGCGGAATCAGGACGATTCGAAACGTTAACCCGAACCCGCGTCGACGGGAAATAAGCGATGTGAGGTACTGGTCACTGGACAGGCAGCCCGCCTGCCACAGATATCAGGGTTAATCTGGACTTAATGCATGTCGCCCAAAAGGGGAAACCCGATTTGGGCAACGACATACACCAAACGAAACGAGTTGATGCAGTTACTGGCCCGGTGAAGCGCGTTTCATAAGCGAGCGCATCCGATTTGACTGGTCCGACAGCTTACGCGGCTTTGAAGTTCGGCCGCTAGGAGAAGATAAAGACTATGGCGACAAAGGAAAAGGAAGAGGTCGAAACCGAACGCGAAGGCGCCACCGATGGCCCTCTGCTCGACCTTTCCGATGATGCTGTCAAGAAGATGATCAAGGCCGCCAAGAAGCGCGGCTATGTCACCATGGACGAGCTGAATTCGGTGCTGCCCTCAGAGGAAGTGACCTCCGAGCAGATCGAGGACACGATGGCGATGCTGTCCGACATGGGCATCAACGTGGTCGAGGACGACGAGCAGGGCGAGGAGCCCGAGGCCGCCGACACCGCGGCCGATGCCGAGGAAGACGCCAACGAGTTGGCTGAGCAGACCGGCACCGCGGTCGCCGCCACCACCACCAAGAAAGAACCGACCGATCGCACCGACGATCCGGTGCGCATGTATCTGCGCGAGATGGGCTCGGTCGAGCTGTTGTCGCGCGAGGGCGAAATTGCCATCGCCAAGCGCATCGAGGCCGGCCGCGAGACGATGATCGCGGGTCTGTGCGAAAGCCCGCTGACCTTCCAGGCCATCATCATCTGGCGCGACGAACTCAACGAATCCAAGATCCTGCTGCGTGAGATCATCGATCTCGAAGCCACCTATGCCGGCCCCGAGGCCAAGCAGGCGCCGGTGGTCGAGCGCGTCGAGGAAGCCAAGGTCGAGGACAAGCCGCGCCGTTCGCGCGACGACGAAGACGACATCACCAATGTCGGCGCCGATACGCGTGGGCTGACGGATGACGACGACGAAGACGAGGACGAAGCGAGCCTGTCGCTGGCCGCGATGGAAGCGGAACTCCGCCCGCAGGTGATGGAGACGCTCGACGTTATCGCCGACACCTACAAAAAGCTGCGCAAGCTGCAGGACCAGCAGGTCGAGAACCGTCTGGCCGCCGCCGGCACGCTGTCGCCCAGCCAGGACCGCCGGCTGAAGGAGCTCAAGGACCAGCTGATCAAGGCGGTGAAGTCGCTGTCGCTCAACACAGCGCGCATCGAGGCGCTGGTCGAGCAGCTCTACGACATCAACAAGCGCCTGGTGCAGAACGAAGGCAAGCTGCTCAGGCTGGCCGAAAGCTACGGCGTGCGCCGCGAAGAGTTCCTGAAGGAATATCAGGGTTCCGAGCTCGACCCGAACTGGACGCGCTCGATCGGCAATCTGACATCGCGCGGCTGGAAGGAATTCACCAAGAACGAGAAGGATGCGATCAAGGACCTGCGCGCCGAGATCCAGAACCTCGCCACCGAAACGGCGATCTCGATCCTGGAATTCCGCAAGATCGTCAACCAGGTGCAGAAGGGCGAGCGCGAAGCGGCGATCGCCAAGAAGGAAATGGTCGAGGCCAATCTGCGCCTCGTCATCTCCATCGCCAAGAAGTACACCAATCGCGGCCTGCAGTTCCTCGACCTGATCCAGGAAGGCAATATCGGCCTGATGAAGGCGGTCGACAAATTCGAATACCGCCGTGGTTACAAGTTCTCGACCTACGCTACGTGGTGGATCCGGCAGGCGATCACGCGTTCGATCGCCGATCAGGCGCGCACCATCCGTATTCCGGTGCACATGATCGAGACGATCAACAAGATCGTGCGCACCTCGCGCCAGATGCTGCACGAGATCGGCCGTGAACCGACGCCGGAAGAACTGGCCGAAAAGCTTGCCATGCCGCTCGAAAAGGTGCGCAAGGTCTTGAAGATCGCCAAGGAGCCGATCTCGCTCGAAACGCCGGTCGGCGACGAGGAGGATTCGCATCTGGGCGATTTCATCGAGGACAAGATGGCGATCCTGCCGATCGACGCGGCGATCCAGGCCAATCTGCGCGAGACCACCACGCGCGTGCTGGCCTCGCTGACGCCGCGCGAGGAGCGCGTGCTCAGAATGCGCTTCGGTATCGGCATGAACACCGACCACACGCTGGAAGAAGTCGGCCAGCAGTTCTCGGTCACCCGCGAGCGTATCCGCCAGATCGAAGCCAAGGCGCTGCGCAAGCTCAAGCACCCGAGCAGGTCGCGCAAGCTGCGCAGCTTCCTGGATAGCTGAGACTTACCGATGCAAAGAGTTCAAGGGCGCCGATGGCGCCCTTTTTTGTTGGGGGACGCACTCTTGCGGGCGAGGCCCTTCGGGAGGATAATTTCGGTGTCGGATGCATTTTCTGGGCGACAACCCGGATGCCCGCCCCGGCGAAGCCGCCGTGCTCCGTGGCCCCGGAGGGAGGTGTGCCATGACAAGCTACATCGTGCTGATGAACTGGACGGAGCAAGGTGCCAGGAACGTACGCGAGTCACCGAAGCGGCTCGACGCCGCCAGGAGGCAACTGGGAGACATGGGCGGATCGTTCAAGGCGTTCTACCTGACCATGGGCGAATACGATATGGTGGCTGTGGTCGAAGCGCCCGACGACGCCGTGCTGGCGCGCTTCTCGCTGATGCTGGCGGCAGCGGGCAATGTCAGGACGCGGACGCTGAAGGCCTTTCCCGAATTAGCCTACCGCGAGATCATCACCTCGCTCGGATAAAGGAATCGGCAGGGTTTCTCGAAGTCGCTGGTTGGTGCCGGCCTGGTGGCGCTTTGCCGCAAGACGGGGCGCTTCGCCGTGATAGAATGCGGCCGGGGAGATCGCGATGAAGAAGGTTTCGATATTGGTCGCGAGCTTTGCCGCTTTGTCGTCGCTGCCGTTTTCCGCCGGCGCCAGTGCGCAAAAACCGGTCGGCATGGCCAATCCGGCATCCGTCCATTGTGGCGATATCGGCGGGCGCCTGGTGATCAGGAAGGACAAGGCCGGTAATGAATATGGATTCTGCGGCTTGCCCAATGGGCGCCTTTGCGAGGAGTGGGCGCTGTTTCGCGACAACAAGTGCGTCGGGCCGAAGGTGGCCATGCGCCGCAAGTGACACACCTGCCATCATAGGGTGAGATCATGTCCGAACCGCATTCCCATTCGCATCTGTGGCCCGGCGTGCCACTCGCGCTTGGCTCGGCCGTCCTGTTCGGGGCGACGCCACCGCTCAGCAAGCTGCTGCTCAATGGCGTCAATCCCTTCATGCTGGCCGGGCTGCTCTATCTCGGTGCCGGTCTTGGGCTGGCTCTGTACCGCCTGCTTCGGGGCAGGCAGGCCGCGGCCGGGGAGGCGCAACTGACCGCTGGGGATATTCCCTGGCTGGCGCTGGCGATCGGCATGGGCGGCGTTATCGCGCCGGTGCTGCTGATGTTCGGCTTGACCCTCAACACGGCTTCCAGTTCGGCGCTGCTGCTCAACCTGGAAGGGCTGGCGACGATGGCGATCGCCTGGCTCGTCTATCGCGAGAATGTCGACCGGCGCCTGCTTTTTGGCGCCTTCGCCATTCTGGCGGGTGCCATTCTTCTGTCGTGGCAAGGTGAGGGCGTCGCCTTCAACCGTGGCGCCCTGATGGTGGCGGGGGCTTGTCTGGCCTGGGGGATCGACAACAATTTCACGCGCAGGATCTCCGCCACCGACCCGGTGGTGATCGCCATGCTCAAAGGGCTGGTGGCGGGTGTCGTCAATGTCGGGCTGGCGCTTGCCGGCGGGGCCTTGTTTCCCCCGACGTCGGTCATTGCAGCGACCGCGGCAGTCGGTTTCTTCGGCATCGGGGTCAGCCTGGTGATGTTCATCGTGGCGCTGCGTCATCTGGGCACCGCCCGGACAGGGGCCTATTACTCGCTCGCTCCCTTCATCGGCGCGTTGCTGGCAATCGCCATCCTGGGTGACGCCGTCACGCTCAAGCTTGCGGCCGCCGGAGTTCTGATGGGCGTTGGCCTATGGCTGCATTTGTCGGAACGCCATGAGCATGAGCACGACCATGAGGAACTGGAACACGAGCACAGCCATGTGCATGACGAGCACCACCAGCACCATCATGACGGGCCGGTGAGCGAGCCGCATTCGCACTGGCACCGGCATGCCCCGATGCGCCACCGGCATCCGCATTATCCCGACCTGCACCACAGGCATGGCCACGGATAGATGCTGACCGTCTGGTACAACACGCGCTGCCCGGTCTGCGATGCCGGTATCAGCAGGCAGAAGCGGCGGCTGATCGAGGCGGTCAAGGCCGGGCGGATCGAGTTCCGAGACATCAATCTTGAACCGGCAGCGCTTGCCGGACATGGCGCGTCGCTTGAGGACATCCGCCGCCGGCTTCACGCCACCGATGCGGCGGGCAGGCTGCTGGTCGGCGCCGACGTTGCCATCGCCGTGTGGAAGGTCACGCCGGGCGAAGGCTGGCTGGCGATGGTGTTCGGCAATCCGGTTGCCTTGCCGGTGACACGCTTTGCCTACGACCGCTTCGCCGATCTTCTCTATGCCTGGAACCGCCGCAAGGGTCGCTGGTAGCGGTTCGTCATTGATGACCGCAGGGCAAAAGGTCCGGAGGACATCTCCGGACCTTTTTCGTGCGCGCTATCGGCTGGCCGGCTTGCACAGCGCGCCGACGATGCGGCGCACTATCGGCAGCACCAGCAGCAGCGTCGGAAACGCCACCAACCACGACAGACCCCAGGCGGTCAGCCAGATGGACGGCAGCTCGGGGTGGAAGCCAAGGCTTTTCAACGTCGAGATGAACGAGACGATGAAGGTCATCAACAGCGACAGCACCAACGGGCTGAGAATAGCGGCATAGCGCGCAGGCAGCTTCGTGCGCCGATATCTTGCAGTCATTTCGGGTGTTTCCCTGAAAGTGTCCGGTCCGTCGCATTGGCATCCATTCGCCGGTGGCCGGCAAAATTGCCCGGAAGACCGGGTTGGATGCGTTGCTTGACGTCAGACGCTTACGGAGCAGCCGAGGCGCTCGCCGGCCTTCTAGCGGCACGTTCCAGTGAAAGCAAGCCTCTGGCGCCGCATTCAGATACATCGTAAGATATATCTTGACTCCATCGATTGACCTGCCTAATTAAGATATATCGTAAGATACAACTCAAGGAGCAATCAATGCACAAACATTTTGGGAACAATCATTTCGGCGAACGCATGTTCATGCACATGGCCGGCAAATTTGGTGGCAGAGGGGGCGGCGGTTTTGGCCCGTTCGGGCAGGGCGGTCGCGGTGGCGGGCGCGGCGGCCCGGGCGACATGTTCCGCGCCGGGCGCATGCTGGCCGACGGCGACCTCAAGCTGATCACGCTGTCGCTGCTGGCCGAGGCGCCGCGCCACGGCTACGACATCATCAAGGCCCTGGAAGAGCGCACCAGCGGCATCTACAGCCCGAGCCCGGGCGTGGTCTACCCGACGCTGACCTTCCTGGAAGAGGCCGGCTATGCCGCCTCCGCCGCCGACGGCAACAAGAAGGTGTTTTCGATCACCGAAGCTGGTCAGGCGCATCTCGCCGACAACCGCGAGATGATCGATGGCGTGCTCGACCATCTCGAGCGCTTCGGCCGCAAAATGGCCAAGGCGCGCGACTGGTTCGGCTGGAACGACGAGAGTGAAGAGGGCGGGCGTCGTGGCGGCCGGGGTAGCCGCGGGGATCGTTCGGAAGCGCGCGACGAATTCCGCGCAGTCCGCCACCGACTGCGCGCGGCTCTGGGTGACTTCGTCGACGCCCCGGCCGACAAGCAGGCCGAGGCGATCGCCATCCTCGAAGGCGCCGCCGAGGCGCTGGAAGCGCTGTCGCACAAGTAAGCTTGTCCAGCCGACCGGACGCAGCCCTTGCCCGCTGGGCCAAGGACCGATAGTGAAATTCATCCCGCGTCACTCTACATGGTGCGGGATGAATGCTGTTGGAGGAAGCCCGATGTCTTTTCTGAAGCGTCTTTTCGGCGGTGGTGGCGGCGGGACCCAGGCGGCTGAGCCGACGAGTGCAGCGCCAGCCAAGCAGGTCGAGCACAAGGGCTTCCTGATCAGCGCCACGCCCTACAAGGCGGATGGCCAGTACCAGACGTGCGGCGTCGTCTCCAAGGAGATCGACGGTGTGGTGAAGGAACACAAATTCATCCGCGCAGACCGTTTCGCCGGGCTCGACGATGCCGTCGACATCTCGATCAAAAAGGGCATCCAACTGGTCGACGAGCAGGGCGACCGGATTTTTGGGTAGATCCCCGCCAGCAGGGCACTGCCTAACCATGCCGGCCTTTGCACCACGATGGGCCTCTCGGTCCGGATTGACCTGACCGCCGGCGAATCAACTCGTCCTGGCGGGATCGATCGTCATCAGGCGGGTCCTGGCCTCGATCAGATGCCTTCTCGCGGCCCTTATCCGGCCGCACAATGCCAGATTAAGAGCGACGCCGCCTTCCTCGTCGAGCAAGTCATTCGCGCGCTTCAGAGAGTGCTCAGCTCTCCTTATGCGCAGTCTGGCGTTGGCCGCTTCGATGCTGTGAATTTCAATCATTGTGCCGCGTCCTTTGCGGTTCCGGTCCCTTCACGGATTAAACCGCCGCTGATCATATTGGTTCCGGTGCTGTGACCATTCTGCGGCCGCCCCTATTTCGTTGTGGTGTTGAATTCACGGTTCGCCGCATAATCGATGACGAAAGTGCCCTCGGGAGCGCGAACGCCCTGCTTCACATTTGATATAGTCACCGTTGTGGTAAGTCCCTTCTCGTCGGTGAGGCTCCATCTGCGCAGATCGAGCGATTTTCTGTCGAACACTATGGAGATGTTCGAGTTGCCGAAAGCCGATCTGTCGGCCAGCTTGACGGTAACTTGGGCGCCGTCGTCTCTGATGCTCTTGAGGCGACTGCCGGAGAGGTCGACCTTGTTGTCGAGCAACAGCTTGAGCGGCGTCTTCGAGAGAGCATAGAGCCGCGATGTCTTCAGTTTCCTGTTGGAAACCACCAGGGATTTACCATCCGCAATCACGCTGATCCCAGATTGGCCTGCATAGTTGAACCGGATCTTGCCCGGGCGTTGGAGAAAAAACCTGCCATGTTTTCTTTCCGCTTTCGGGCCTGACTGAACGAAATCCCCTGACATGGATTTCACCGATGAGAAGTGATCGGCAATGGTCTTCGCATCAACCGGCGCGGCCGAAATCGCAATCGTGGACGCGATATTCACCGCGGCAGCGCCGACAGCGGCAAACAAGAAACCCGGCAGCTTTTTGATCCGATAGGCCATTCGACTACTCCTGGCAGACGCGTGATCGAAGGAGATCACGCGTCTTGAGATCAGTAACCGTCCGGGCACCGTGCAACGTAAACCCGGCCGTACCGATCGCGATATCTGCACTGGCCGGCTTCGCTGGCGTGGCCGATGACGGCCCCTGCTATCGCTCCGACCGCACCGCCAACAACCGCCCCTTCCACAGGGTCTCCGGCCACCGCGGCGCCTACGGCCGCGCCTCCCAAGCCGCCGACGGCGGCGCCTTGTTCGGTACGGGAGCACGCCGAGAGCGGGATGAGCAGGCTCAAAATGAGCAGCGTCTTTTTCATCGTTTCTCTCCTGAGGCTACTATTAGCCAAAGCTTAAATGCTTAAGAGAGCTTTTCGATCCATCGACCGTTGCCTGCCATTCAAGCCTGGCCGTGGCGGAGCCGCGCGCCTTCGGCTCAAAATCGTACCCTCACTGGTGGACGGGTGCGCGAAGTCGTCGCTTGGTGCAAACGTGGCCGTGGACTTCCGCACTCGCACAAGGGGGAACGGATGAAACAGGGGACAGGATCCGCGGCGGACCGAACGGGCCAGGCTGATTGCGCGCCTGGCCAGCAAGGTTTGGAAGTCGACCCGGACTAAGCCGGCTGCAGTTCCCTGCGTGGCAGTGGCGGGAACGCGATGGCGATGCCGACCGCGCCGAGCCCGATAAGAGCAGAGCCGATGAACAGCCAGGAATAGTTGGCGTAGGCATCGAACACCATGCCGCCGGCAAGCGGTCCCAGCGCCATGCCGAGGCTGGACAGCATGGTGGCGGCGCCGAACACGGTGCCGAGGATGCGCTGGCCGAAATATTCGCGCGCCAGCACCGCATAGAGCGGCATGACGCCGCCATAGGTGGCACCGAAGATAACGGCCAGCATGTAGAACTGCTCAAGCTGGCTGATCGACAGATAGGCGGCAATGACGATCGCCTGGATCGCCAGGCCCGCGATCAGCACCGGCTTGACGCCCAGCCGGTCGGCCAGTACGCCGTAGAAGAGCCGGCCGCCAAGGCCTGCCAGGCCTTCGACACTGTAGATCGAGACCGCTGCCATGGGGGCGACGCCGCACAGCATGGCATAGCTGACCATATGGAAGATCGGTCCGGAATGCGCCGCGCAGCAGGCAAAGAAGGTCAGCCCGAGCACGATGAATTGCGGCGAGCGCAGCGCCTGGCCGACTGTCAGGCCGGCACCTTCGGCAACCGGCGCGGAGCCGGTGTCGACCAAGACGGGCTTCGGCGGCTGGCGCACCAGCAGCACCGCCGGCAACAGCAGCACCCAGGCGGCAATGCCGATGTCGAACATGGCGGTGCGCCAGTCATAGGCGGAGATCAACCAGCGGGCGAAGGGCGAGATCGTCATCGGCGCCACGCCCATGCCGGCCGAGACCAGTGAGACGGCAAGGCTGCGGTTGGTGTCGAACCAGCCTGTGGTCAGCGCGATCATCGGCGCAAAAAAGGCGCTTGCCGCGAGACCGACCAGCACGCCATAGGTGATCTGGAAACTCAGCAGCGAACCGGCGCGGCTGGCCAGCACCAGCGCCAACCCGAGCAGCACCGCGCCGATCATCACGACGATGCGGGCGCCAAAACGGTCCGATATCGCGCCCCAGGCGAAGCCACCAAGGCCCATCACCAGGAAGTTGAGCGTCATGGCGCTGGAAATGCCGGCGCGCGACCAGTTGGTGTCGATCGCCATCGGCTCCAGGAATATCGCCAGCGAAAACATCGTCCCGATGGCGACGCAGGACATCAGCGCGCCAGCGGCGACGATGACCCAACGATAGGAAAGGCTCATTCAAATCTCCCATGCCTAAAGGCAGCGCTGCGCGCTGCTTGCACCCGAAGGACGCCGGCACCGGGTTCGATCCTACAATCCGGTTGCATTTTTTATCCAGTTTGACGTGACGCCGTTTTCGGCAGCTCAGATCGGCAGTTCCGACGTGTATTTGATCGTCTGGCTGGGGACGTCGGTTTTGACGTTCTGCACGCCCTTGATGCGGCTCAGATGCTCCGACTGGAAGCGGCGGTAATCGTCGATGCCGGCCGCCACCACGCGCACCATGGCGTCGCAATCGCCGAGCATCAAATAGCACTCCATCACCTGCGGCAGCTTGGCGACTTCGGTGGCGAAATGCTCGATCGTGTCCTCATCCTGCGTTTTCAGCCAGATGCGGGTGAAGAAGGTGAGGCCCTTGCCGATGCTGCCGGGGTTCAGCACTGCGACGTAGCGATCGATGATGCCGGCTTCCTCCAGCAGCTTCACGCGCCGCAGGCAAGGCGAGGGCGACAGGCCGACCTCTTTGGCCAGATCGTTGTTGGCCATGCGGCCGTCGCGCTGCAGCGCCCGCAGGATCCGCTTGTCGATCTCATCCAGCTTCATGGCTCTAGATTCCATCTATTTTGAAATTAATGGCACTCAATGCCGAACCTAGTTGAAGTACAACAATATTCGCAACCATATTGCGGAGAATTGTGGGTATGTTTGCCGCCAGTATCATGAGAGTTCAAACGCAGGGCAGCGGCGGCCGCGAGGCGCGCCAGTGGAGACACATGAGCATTTCACAGGCAGTCGAGGCGGCGGGCAATGGTTCGCGATCCGAATTCCGCCGTGGCGTGGCGTCCTGCGCGCCGGTGCTGTTCGGCACCATACCCTATGCGCTGGTGCTCGGCGCCCGGGCCACGCAAAAAGGGCTGAGCACGGTCGAACTGTCCGCGATGACAGGGCTGAATTTCGCCGGCGGTTCGGAATTCGCGGCGATCCAATTGTGGACGTCGCCGCCGCACATCGTGCTCATCGTCGCCATCACCTTCCTGGTCAACAGCCGTCATTTGCTGATGGGTGCGGCACTGGCGCCGTTCCTGCGCCACCTGCCGCGGCGCAAGGTGTTTCCGGCGCTTTTCTTTATGTGCGACGAGAGCTGGGCGCTGGGCCTGGCCGATGCCAGACAGCGCACTGCTGCCGGCATCATGCCGGCCTTCAGCCCGCGCTACTATATGGGCGCGGCGCTGGCGATGTATCTCACCTGGGTGGTCTTCACCACGCTGGGTGCCTTGCTCGGTCCGATGCTCGGCGACGTCGGGGCCTATGGTTTCGACATGGCGTTCCCGGCTGTCTTCCTGGTGCTGATGCGCGGCATGTGGACGGGGATGGCGGCGGCGCGACCCTGGCTGGTCAGCCTGGTCGTGGCGGCACTGGTCTATCTCTTCGTTCCCGGCGCCTGGTATGTCGCCGCGGGCGCCATGTCGGGTCTGGTCGCGGCCTGGCTGATGGCGAGTGATGCATGATCGATGCAACGACCTTTTTCACCATCGTGCTGATGGCCGGCGTCACTTATCTCACGCGCATCGGCGGCTATGTCGTGCTGCGCAACCGTACGCTCAGCGGGCGTGCCACGGCTGTGATGGAAGCTGCGCCCGGTTGCGTGCTGATTGCGGTCATCGCACCGGCCTTCGTGTCGAAGTCCCCGGCGGATATTCTGGCGCTGGCTGTTACGCTGGTGGCCGCCACGCGGCTTTCCATGCTGCCGACTGTGCTGATCGGAGTCGCTTCGGCGGGGTTGCTCAGGCATTTCATCGGCTAGAAAGGCAGCGGCCAGTTGGCTCAGAGGCTCTTTGGCCACTGTTGGGCGGCATGTATGACGGTAAGTATTTCGACGGCATCTTCGCTTACGCGATAGGGGACGATATATGGGATATCGGCCAAAACGAGTTCTCGCGTCGCCTTGATGCGTCCAACGCGACCCATAGCCGGCTGTTCGGTAAGCAACTCCGCTGCGGACAAGATGCGCCCAATGACACGGGCGGCAGCTTCGGGACTGTCTTTCTCGATATGCGCGCCGATTTCGCCAAGCCGACGCAAAGCCCGCTTGGTCCAACGGATTGTCTTGCGGCTCATGGATCAGCCGGCGGGCTTGACGTATTTCCCGATCACGGCGGCCAACTCTTGTTCGCTGGCGAACTCACCGCGCTCGGCCTCGGCCAATCCGGCCTCTATCTCAGCGAGTTGCCACTCTTGACGAGCTACAAAGTCTTCGATGGCCTTGGCGGCCACATAAGAGCGCGAGCGATCGAGCTTTTCGGCAAGTTGGTCGAGCCTGTTTGTCGTGTCGTCGGGGAGGCGTACGGTGAAAGCCGTCATGGTTTCGATCCACTTGGTTCATTGTGATTGTGAGTGAACCAAGGTGGATCGTCAAGTCACACCCAAAGGACTCTGGTCGCTTCGCGCTGTTTACTGTCAGGAAAACAAGCGGGGAGCGCATCGAAAAGGGCGGGCGCCAAGCGCCTGCCCTCCAATTTAAGTCTTTTCCCTATGCGGCAGCCGCGACACCCTGGCTGGCTGCCACCACGGCATCGACCTTGGCGGTCGCCTTGGCGAGCGCTGCGGTCAACGCGTCAGGACCCATGCCGACGCCTTCGATACGGATGACATCGACATCGGTCATGCCGAGGAAGCCGAGCACGCCGCGCAGGTAGGGAATGGCGTGATCGAACTGCACGGCCGCACCTTCGGAATAGATGCCGCCCGAAGCCAGCACGATATAGACCTTCTTGCCGGTGACGAGACCCTTGGGGCCGTTCTCGCCATAGGAAAAGCTCTTGCCGGAACGAGAGATATGATCGACCCAGGACTTCAGCGTTGAGGAGATGTTGAAGTTGATGAAGCCTGTGGCCAGGATCACGGTGTCGGCGGCAAACAGCTCGTCGAGCACGACATCGGAGACGCCGACGACCTCAGCCTGGCGCGCAGTGCGCGCTTCCGCCGGCACGTAGATGCCGCTCGCGTAGTCGGCGTCGATATGAGGGAGTGGATTGGCGACGAGGTCGCGCACGACGAGCGTGTTCGACGGATCGGCGGCGACGAGCTTTTCAGCGAATTCGGTAGCGATGCGGGTCGAATGGGAGGCGGCGCCGCGCGGGCTCGAAGTGATGAGAAGAATGGACATTTTGGGCTCTCCAGCGGTTGGAATGATTTGTCCCGCCAGATATGGGGCTTTCGACCCATTCAATAAACTGGTATATTTTCTATACGATCCATCTATAAGTTAGATATCACGATGCAGCCCAATCCGACGCTCGATCAACTTCAGATCTTTGTGACAGTCGCCGAAGCCGGCAGCTTCTCGGCCGCCGGCCGCAGGCTCAATCGGGCACAGTCCGTCATCAGCTACGGCATCGCCAATCTCGAGGCGCAGCTGGGGCTGAAACTGTTCGAGCGCGAGGGTACCCGCGAGCCGCAACTGACCGAGATCGGCCGGGCGATGCTGGAGGATGCGCGGCGCATGATCGGTGTGCTGCAGCGCATCCGCTCGCGCGTCGACGGCCATCATCAAGGGCTCGAGGCTGAAGTCGCGCTGTCGGTCGACGCAGCGTTGCCGTCGCCGGTGCTGGTGCGGGTGCTGAAGGCGTTCGAGGCGCAATTTCCGACCGTGATGCTGCGCCTGCATATCGGTACGCTCGGCCTGATCCCCGATCATGTCGTCAGCGGGCAGGCCGACCTTGGCATTGGTGGCCTGCTGGGCGATGTCGATGTGCATCTCGTGCGCATCGGCTTCATGTCGATCGTGCTGGCTGCCGCGCCCAGCCATCCGCTGGCCCTGCTGCCGAAGCCGGTGGCGATCGAGGATGCGCGCGAACACACGCAGCTTGTCGTCACCGACCAGTCGGAGCGCACCAAGGGGCGCGACTTCGGCGTCTTCGCCTACCGCACCTGGCGGCTGACGGATGTGCGCACCAAGCATATGCTGATGCGCGAGGGGCTGGGCTGGGGCGGGCTGCCGCGCTGGCTGATAGCAGACGACCTGGCGAGTGGCCGGCTGGTCGAAATTGACCTCGAATCCTTCAGGGAGGTGAGTTCGCCGCTGTTTGCCATGCACCGCAACGATCGCAGCCCGAAGCCCGCGGCGGCCTGGCTGATCGACCAGTTCAAGCGCCAGCTCGGCTGCTTCAACGAGTTCGAACCGGGCGAGGTGCCTGAGGAAGAGACAGGCCATCGATCAGTGCCATGAGCACGGCGCGGTAGTCCTGAACTGACGCACCGGCCTCAATGGCCAAGGCGGCACGATCGAAGGCGGAGCCGAGCAGTGCGGTCAGCGCGTCGGCCGGCAATCTCGTCATCGTCTGCGCCCGCATCGCCGCGACCAGCCCTTCGCGCAGCGAACGGTTGCCGTGGCGGTTGTCGATCGCGTCCATGGCAGCGCGGCCAAGCACGGCCGGGCCGTCGAGCAGCAGCAGCCGCGTGCGGCCGGGCGCGCGCATGGCGGCGAGGTAGGCGTCGGAACCGGCAATGAGTGCGTCGCGGGCATTGAGCGATGGCGGCGAAGCGCGCTCGATCTCCTCAGCCACCGCCATCGCCTCCTGCTCGACCACGGCGGCAAACAGCGCCTGCTTGTCGGCGAAGTGATGATAGAGCGCGCCGCGCGTGACGCCGGCGGCAGCGACGATCTCCGGCGTGCCGGTCTCGGCATAGGATTTTTCGGTGAACAGCTTTCGTGCCGCGGCAATCAGGTCGGCGCGCGTCGCCTCGGTACGGTCACGGTTGGAACGGCGCGCGGAATGATATTGCATACATGCAGCCTGTATGTTAATTGAAGTTACATGCAGACTGTATGTTAATTGATGGGAGAAGGAAAGATGAAGACGACGAGCTATTACCCGGTGCTGATGACCGGCGACGTCGCCGGCACGGCGGCGTTCTATGTCGAGCATTTTCGCTTCCAGCCGCTATTCGAAAGCGACTGGTATGTGCATCTGCAATCGGTGGAGGACAGAAGAGTCAATCTCGGCATCGTCCAGGGCGATCATGAGACGATCCCGGAAGAGGGGCGGGGCCGCGCGTCGGGCCTGCTGATCAACTTCGAGGTGAGGGACCCGGATGCGGTCTATGAACGGATCGTCGCGGCCGGGCTGCCGATCCTGCGCTCTCTACGCGACGAACCCTTCGGCCAGCGCCATTTCATCACGCGGGATCCCAATGGCGTGCTGGTCGACGTCATCAAGCCGATTCCGCCCAGCGAGGCGTTTCTGGCGCAGTACGCGGAGGGGGCTGTGGGCACCTGAACGATGTTTTCGTGTTGGCTGTTTCCTACGCAATTTATGATCATCCGGTAATGCCAAGCCGAGAAAGGTTTGATTTCTGAGCAGATGTGCGATGCAATCATGCGAGTGCAGGTGGCGAGCGGACCATTGAATGACCGAAGATCTTGTCGATCGAATTTATGAAGCGGCGTTCGTCCCCGATTTATGGCCAGACGTCTTCGACAGGTTGAGCGAACTGTCGAACTCGGCCGGAGGCGGTATGGGTTTATTCGATGATCGGCTGGACCCGATGCTCATCGCGTCGGACCTGGTCCGGCCGATACTGGAGGGCATCTCTGCGGAAGGCGGGTTCAAGAGCAGCAGTGTCTCCCAACTCCTGCTGACGCTGCCCCCACCCTCGGAATTCGTCTACGACGCGGATTACTTCCCCAAGGAGGCGCTCGAGAACAATCGGACGCGGCTCGACCGGACGCTGCCATTGGGAATCGGTGGCGAAGTCGGTACGTTCATATCCCTGCCTACAGGCGAAGTTCTGTTGTTTACGATGGAGCGTTGGCTGACCAATGATCGGCCATCCCGAGACGAATTGGACCAGCTCAACCGCATGAGGCCACATTTGGCGCGCGCCGGCCTGATTGGTGCGCGCCTGCGGCTGGAACGAGCGCGCGCTACGACTACGGCGCTTGCGGCGATCGGCCTGCCGGCCGCGGTGATGACGAGCAGGGGACGCGTTCTGGCGACCAATCAACTGCTTGACGCTCTGCCCCTTGTGTTCGTGCCGACGGCCCGTGATGGGCTCGCCCTTGCCGATGCCAAGGCAAACAAGTTGTTTCAGCAGGCGATTGCAAGCGGGACTGGTGACGCTGCGGCGGGTCGCTCCGTGCCCATAGCGCCAAGCGAGAATAGCGAGGCCATGATCGTTCACCTCATCCCTCTTCGCCGTCTGGCGCACGAACTTCTCTCAGGCGCCGACATACTGATCGCAGCCACGGCTCTCAACCCGACGAATCTGGTGCCTTCGCCGACCATCCTGACGGGCCTTTTCGACCTCTCGCCGGCCGAGGCGCGATTGGCAGCGGCATTGGCATCGGGGGATAGCCTTGGTGTGGCGGCGACAAGCGCCAACATCACCTATCGCACGGCCAGCACGTATCTTGGTCGTATCTTCGACAAGACAGGCACGCATCATCAGGCGCAACTCGTAGCTCTCCTGAAGGGAGCCTATGTCCCCGTTGCTCCCTCGAAGGGGGAGTGAGCAACGGCGGCCTTAAAGTCTTCGTTGTCCCAGAACCGCGGCACACTTCTGGGCGACATGCACTAGCTTCGCGCCACCGGCGTCACCGTCACCTGGCTGACGCCGGTGCGGCGCACCACGGTGCATTGTGTCTCGCGGCCGATGCGCTCGGCGTCGAGCACGCGCACCAGGTCGTCGACGCCGCTGACCGGGCGGCCGTCTATTGCGGCGATGATGTCGCCCTCCTTCAAGCCGGCCTTGGCCGCCGGGCCATCCTTCTCGACGCTGCGCAGCCGCACCGCTGTATTCGTCGACACTTGCGACAGGAGCGCGGCGCGTCGCGGCAGATTGACGGTGTCGGCCGAGACGCCGATGAAGGCGCGGCGCACGCGTCCGAAGCGGATGATCTCCGAAATGACGAAATTGGCGGTGTTGGAGGCGACCGCGAAGGCGATGCCTTGCGCGCCATGGATCATGGCGGTGTTGACGCCGATGACCTCGCCGGCCGACGACACCAGCGGTCCGCCGGAATTGCCGGGATTGAGCGCTGCGTCGGTCTGGATAACGTCGTCGATCAGCCGGCCGGTGGAGGCGCGCATCGAGCGGCCGAGCGCGGAGACGACGCCGGAGGTGACGGTCCATTCGAAACCGAGCGGGTTGCCGATTGCAATGGCGATCTGGCCGCGCCGCAGCCGCTTGGAATCGCCCAGCGGTGCGACGTCGGCAAAGCTGCCGTCGGCGCGCACCAGCGCGATGTCGGTGTCGGGATCGCGGCCAAGAACACGACCCTCTCTCGAGGCGCCGTCCGGCATCGAGACGCGCACTGTCCTGGCATCGCCGACGACATGGAAGTTGGTGACCACCAGCCCGTCCGGCGCAATGACGAAGCCGGAGCCATGGCCGCCCTGACCGCCAACGCGCTCGATGCGGCAGACGGCCGGACCAATGCGGTCGACAGCGTCGGCAACCGTCGTCGAATAGGCGTCGAGCAGCGTATCATCGGTTTGGAATTTGGCGGCGGCGAGGGCCATGGGAGGGCTCCGTGTGTTCAGGCTTGATCGTGACTATATGTGCGGAGCGGCTGGAACCGCAGCGACCTGACCAGATGGCCAGTCAAACCGGCAACTAGCCGTCAGGCGAGTACCCGCGGACGCGCTGTCGAGCGATATCTGGGGCATGGATGAACCCAGGAGACCATTAATGAGCGATTTCAATCTGAGCGCGTTTTCGCAAGCCGTCGCCGATCTCGCCGCCAAGGCCGCGCCGGCAACGGCTGGCTTCGCCACGCATCATCACCGCACGGCAAGCGCCTTCCACTGGCGTGACGGCTATTTCGTCACCGCTGAAGAGGCTGTCGAGGCCGGCGAGGAGATCGATCTGGTGTTGGCCTCGGGGGAAACGGTGAAGGCCGAGCTGGTTGGCCGCGACCCTTCGACCGGTGTTGCCCTGCTGAAGCCGGCGGAGGCCGTCAGCGCCGCGCCGCTGGCCAAGGCCGATGCGGTGCGGCCGGGCAACATCGCCATAGCCATCGGCAGCAGCGACGGTTCGGCTTTGGCTGTTTCGGGCTCGGTGGGCGAAGTCGGCCCGGCCTGGCGCTCGATGCGCGGCGGCACCATCGACCGGCGCATCAATCTTGCCGTCGGCGCCGGCGGCCGTTTCGAGGGCGGCCCGGTTCTCGACGCCAAGGGTGCGCTGATCGGCATGCTGTTGTTTGGACCGCGCCACCGGGCGCTGGTCATGCCTTACGAGACGATCGAGCGGGCGGTCGCGACCTTGCGCGAAAAGGGCCATGTCGCGCGCGGCTATCTCGGCGCCGGCTTGCATCCGGTACGCGACCGCGACGCGCACGGCGCGATGGTGATGAGTCTCGATGACGATGGTCCCGCGAAGGCCGCCGGTCTCTCTCTTGGCGATATCATCGTGGCGTGGAACGGTGAGGCGGTGCACGGCCCGCGGGACCTGATCCGCAGGCTCGGACCCGACAGTGCCGGCGCTTCGGTGACGCTCGGTGTCGTGCGCGGCGGCGAACAGCGCGATGTCGTGCTGACAATCGGCGAAAAGCCGCTGAGCTGAGGGCATCCATGGACACGCTCACCAGCGACAGGATCATGCATGACGGTGCCGTCTCGCGGCGGCTGGTGGTGCTGATTGCGCTTGGCGATGCGTCACGCGCCGAGCGCCTGGCGGCCTCGCTGGCCGCGAGCGATGACCTGCTGCCGGTCGTGGCCGGCGGTGGAAGAGCCGACGTCGCCATCGTTGACGACAGCATTGGTGATGGCGTGCCGGCCCTCATTCCACGGGTGCTGCTGACCGGACGCGCTGGCGGCGAGCGGCCCGCCGGTGAGGTGCTGGCCGTGATGTCCGCTGGCGCGGAGGATTTGTTGATCGCCGCGGCGGCGCGGCTGGCCGCGGCCGGCTATCGCGTCTCGGGCGAGCGCGGAAGCGGACGCCATGAGGATTTCCGTGCCGGCGATGGCGAGCCGTTCGAGGAGGAGGCCTCCGACGAGCATGCCGCCCGCCCAACGCTGTCGCCGCGCGAGGCGGAAGTGTTGGCGCTGCTGGCCGAGGGCGCTCCAAACAAGGTGATTGCGCGGCGGCTGAACATTTCGGTGCACACCGCGAAGTTCCATGTCGCCGCAATCCTGATCAAGCTCGGTGCGGCCAACCGCACCGATGCGATTGCCATTGCGATGCGCCAAGGGTTGGTGCTGGTTTAGTCATAAACCCTACGCTGCGTAACGCGGTGTCCAGCGTGTCGGGTCTTGCGCTGCGGTCGCCCGCCGCGCAAAGGTTTGCGCCTGTTGTGTTGCAAGGGAGGCGCAAGGAAATGTCGCTCAAGGGAAAGACGCTGTTCATCTCCGGCGGGTCGCGCGGCATCGGGCTGGCGATCGCGCTGCGCGCGGCGCGCGACGGCGCCAATGTGACGATCGCGGCCAAGACCGCCGAACCGCATCCGAAGCTGCCGGGCACGATTTATAGCGCTGCCGAAGAGATCGAGCAGGCTGGCGGCAAGGCGCTGCCTGTTTTGTGCGACATCCGCGAGGAGGCGCAGGTGGCCGAGGCGGTCGCCAGGACCGTGGAAAAATTCGGCGGCATCGACATCTGCGTCAACAATGCCAGCGCCATCCAACTCACCGGCACGCTCGAGACCGACATGAAGCGCTACGATCTGATGCATCAGATCAACACGCGCGGTACCTTCCTGGTCTCGAAAATGTGCATTCCTCACCTGAAGTTGGCGCAAAATCCTCACATCCTGAATCTGGCGCCGCCGCTCGACATGAAGGCCAAGTGGTTCAGGAATCACGTCGCCTACACCATGGCCAAGTTCGGCATGTCGATGTGCACGCTGGGCATGAGTGCGGAGTTCGCCAAGGACGGCATCGCCGTCAATTCACTGTGGCCGATCTCGACCATCGACACGGCGGCGGTGCGCAATCTGCTCGGCGGCGCGACGGTGGCGGCGATGAGCCGTTTGCCCGACATCATGGCCGACGCCGCGCATGCCATCTTCATGCGCCCGGCGCGCGAGACAACAGGTAATTTCTACATCGACGAGGAGGTGCTGCGCGCCGAGGGCGTCAGCGACTTTTCAGCCTATGCGCCAGGTGCGACAGGGCCTCTGGCCGGTGACTTTTTTGTCCCTGACGAGGTGTTTGCCCGCACGGACAGCAAGATCAAGAGCATCTACTAGATCCGCGTCATTGTGAGCGTCGAGCTAAGCCGTCCGCCGTGGCTGAGCCACGGCAAAGCCTCGTTCAAACAAAGCGATAGTGCGCCAACCCTGCCGGGGTGATTCAAGGTCCGGCAGGCGCTTGCTTACGCCTCATCCTTCTTGCCTTTGCCGAGGCCCATCAGCCGGTCGATATAGGCGAGCATGAGGGCCGAGACGACGAAGGCGAGATGGATGATGGTCAGCCACATCAGCTGGTCGGTCGTGTAGGTCGACGAGTTCAAAAACACCTGCAAAAGGTGGATGGACGAGATGGCGACGATGGTCGAGGCAACCTTGACCTTCAGCGAGCCGACATCGATGGTGCCCAGCCAGTGCACGCCACCCTCTTGGTCGTCGAAGCGGCTGACGAAGTTCTCGTAGCCCGAGATGATGACCATCACCACCAGCGAGGCAACCAGTGCGGCATCGATCAGGCCGAGCATCTTGAGGATAGTGTCGGTGTCACCGAGCGTGAACGCCAGGGTAATGAACTCATAAAGCTTCTTGCCGAATGACAGCGCATAGACGGCCAATGCCAGGGCCAGGCCGATATAGAAAACGACGAGCAACCAGCGTGAAGCGAGAATGATCGATTCGATGGCGAGTTCGAGACGCTTCATGGGATGATTCCGGCTGGTTATCTCTCAGACAATGGCCGTATTCGGCCAGGCCGCCACCGTTTGCAAGACAAAAAACCCCGCCGAACAAGGTCCGGCGGGGTTCAATGCGTCCCGCTGGAGTCGGGACGGGGCAGGGAACGCCCAGCCCCGAATCTGGGGTGGCTGGGCCCGCGATTCAATGAGCCGTGTCTAATGCCCGTACAATTCTTGTTGAACCCGTCACATCCATCCATCCCCGTCGGTGCCGGGGATGGATGCTTCTCGTGCCGATTCCACAAACCGGGTCATGATTTTGAAATCATGACCTAATTGTTGCTGGCCACAGGTGCCACCAGCGAGGTGATGCGGCGAATGCCGACGCGCCGGTTCTCGCGGTTCGGCGCCGACGTATTGACCTTCAGATACTCCTCGCCATAGCCCTGTGTCGTCAGGTTCTCCGGCGGGATGCCGAAGGCGTTGGTCAGAGCCTCGGCCACCGATTCTGCGCGGCGATCAGAAAGAGCCAGGTTAGCCTCCGGTGTGCCGACGGCGTCGGTGTGACCTTCGATCAGGAAGGTCTCGGCCGGGTTCTTCTTCAACAGCTTCTCCATTGCGGTGGCGACGCCCTCGAGCTTCTGCACCTCGGTGTCGGAGATCGAGGCCGAGCCGAATTCGAAGTTGAGCGTGTCGAGATCGACGCGCCGTGCAATGTCGCGCACGCGTGCCGAACGTTTGACCTCGTCGATCGAGTAGAGGCGCTGGACCTTCTCCACCGGTGGCTGTTCGAGGAAGGTGTAGTAGTCGTCCGGATCTTCGACATCCTCGGAGTCCAGAATGTACTCCTCGCGCGGGATTGTCAGCCGCATCGGCGGCAGATCATCGCCGGGATCGCGCCAGTCGCTGTCGTCCTCATAGTGCCGCTCATCGACATAGCTCAGCACATATTCGCGTCCATCCGGCGCAATGCGCGAACGCTGGATAACGTCGCCATAGCGGTTGCGGATGGTGACGATCTGAACACCGTTGTCACGCTCGACGATTTCCCGGGTGCGGTCGCCCGACAGATCCTCATAGTAGACGTTCCTGGCGCCGCGGGTCATGCGCGGGGCGTCATTGCTCTCGACGAATGTCTGGTTGTTGAACTGCAGGATGACGCGGTCGCCGAGTTCCCTGACGACGTCGACGCCTTTCGGACGCCGGCGGTCACGGACGTTCTCATCGGGCGCACGCTCTACGCGCGTGCCCTTTTCCTCGGTCACCGGCGCGATGTTCTCGGGCTTGATCTCCTGTTGTGCGGCCCTGTCGTCGGTGGGCGGCGGACCTTGGTCGATGGGAGCAGCCACCGGCTTGCGGCCCTGATCGCCACCTTGCTGGGCATTTTGCCCGCCATTCTGCTGCTCGCCATCCTGGGGGACGATCTTGTCGCCCTGCTTGCGGCCACCCCTGCGCTCGGCGTCCTTCTGGCTGTCCAGGATGGGAGCGGCGTTTGGATCGGCCGGTGCTTCGCCTTGCACCGGGTTTTCGCCCTGTGCCGGTGCTGCCGTCTGACCATTGGCCGGTTGTTCGCCGGTGGCTGGCTGTTCGGCTGTGGCCGGCTGCTCGCCAACAGGTTTCCTGACACGCTTCTTCGTCGTGTCCTGGGGCTGCTCGCCCTGGGCCGCGGGCTGTTCGCCGGCAGGGGCCGTCGCCTCTCCAGCGGGAGCCTCTTTCGGTGCCGGGGCGACTTCAGGTTGGGCCTGCTGGTCCTGCCTGTTCTTCTTGCGCGGCTTGGCCTGCTCGCCGGGCTGATTGTCGTTGGCCGGTTCCGCCTGGTTGGCCGGCGCCTGCTCGGTTTGCTGCTGCTGGTCGCGCTTCTTCCTGCGCGGCTGCTGTTCCTCGGCTGGCGCTGCCTGTTCGGCCGGCGCCTGCTCAGCCTGCTGCTGCTGGTCGCGCTTCTTCCGGCGTGGCTGCTGCTCCTCGGCGGGCTGTTCGCTCTGGGCAGGCGCGGCCTGCTGTTCAGGCTCGGCCTTCTTGCGCTCGCGCTTCTGTTCGGGTTCCGCCTGCTGCTGTTGTGCGCAGGCTTCGCCTTCGGCGCATGCTGCTTGCGCCAGGATGAATGGGGCTGCCGTGCGCTGGGCAAGGCCGGACGCGACACTTCCCTGAAGCGGGAACGCGCCCAACGGCGCGGATGCCATAAGCAGGCCGAGTGCCGTGCCTGCCAGAATCCGTGGTTGGCGTTTCATCGAAATTCTCCTTGTGGGGTCCCATCCTTGCCGAAACCGATCTTGTGCCGATTGGTTCCAGTCTGGCACGGATAGAGGCCGTACGGGGCGATTGACCGACCTTTTGAAGGCAACTTCATGTCATTCACCTGGCGATAGCCGCAATTGCGACCATTGCCGCGCTTGACCTTGCCCGCGGCTGGGGCCACATCCCGGAAATGGAAACGCCATTCTGGAAAACCAAGGCGCTGGAGGCGATGAGCCCGGCCGAGTGGGAATCGCTGTGCGACGGCTGCGGTAAATGCTGCCTTTCGAAGCTTGAGGACGAGGGCACCGGCGAGATATACTGGACCAGCGTCGGCTGTCGGCTGTTCGATGCCGAGACCTGCCGCTGTTCGGACTACGTCAACCGGCTGGCGCGCGTTCCCGACTGCGTCGGGCTGACGCCACAGAATGTGCGAACCATCAGTTGGCTGCCCAGCACCTGTGCCTATCGGCTGGTGGCCGAGGGCCGCGACCTCTACTGGTGGCACCGGCTGGTGTCGGGCAGCGCCGAGACCGTGGATGAAGCCGGCATCTCGATGCGCGGCCGGGTCAAGGCGAGCGAAACCGATCTTGCCGAGCCGGAAGACTATTTTGACTATGTGCTGGACGAGGAGCCGTAGGACCAGCGGCGGTGAGCAAGAGCCTCGCGTTTGAAGACATTCGGCCAATCCGCGGGGTCGGAACCGGGGCGCCGGGTCAGGCGTTCTGGCCTTCACTAAGGGCTGGGGACGATGGCGAATGGCCGGAACTTTCCTTTTCCCGCCATATGAACCGGAGATGAACGGCAGGTTCGTAAAGAGTTCAGACAGGCAGGCGCATTCTCCCACCATCGGTTCACGAGGACGGGCGAAGGCCCGCAAAAAGGAGAGAAGACGATGTTCAACACGATCAAGACGGCAGCCCTTTCGGCCCTGGTCGGTCTCGGCACGCTGGCGGCCGTTCCCGCTCACGCCGACAGCCTCTATCTCGGCTTCGGCAACAACAACGACCCGCGTTTCGGCGTCTATACCGGTGACGACGGTTATCGCCATCGCCGTGACGAGCGCCGTGGCAACTGGCGCCGTGGCTGCTCGCCGGACCGCGCCCTCGACAAGGCCGAACGCATGGGCCTCCACCGCGTCCGGATCGTCGACGTCAACCGTCGTACGGTAAAAGTGGCGGGCCGCCAGGATGGCGACCGCGTCGTCGTCGTGTTCGCCAATGAGCGCGGCTGCCCGGTCATCTATCGCTAAGCTTGGTTTGGCCGATCAAGAGGCATGATCCTCTGCAAGGATCAGCCGGCGGCATGATCTTCTACGAAGATCAGCCGGGAGACACAATCTTCTGCGAAGATTGGTCTGGATTAGCCGAGCCCCTTTCCGTTTGAAGGGTGTGGCTCGAAAAAACCCGCGGGAGCAATCCCGCGGGTTTTTCATGCACGCTATTGGTTGATGATTGCCGTGGCCAGGCTCAGCCACAGATCGTCAGAGCCGCTTATTTCAGTTCGAAGGTGACGGTGACCTGCACATTGTAGGCGTTCTCACCGGCCTGTACCGGAGCCGCGCCGGCCGCGGCATCGAAGGCTTTGGCATTGATCGGCATCGGCGCCGGCCTGATGTTCTGGTCTGTGATCTCGAGCACCCGGCCCAGGCTGACGCCGGCGGCTTCGGCCAGCGTCTTGGCCTTGGCCATGGCGTCGGCGACCGCCTTCTTGCGCGCCTCGGTGACCGTGGCTGCCGGGTTGTCATTGGTGAAGGCAATGCCGCCGCCCTGGTTGACGCCTAGCGACACCGCCTTGTCGAGGATCTCGCCTGTCTTGTCGACGTCGCGCACCCGCACCGAAAGCGTATTGGTCACCTGGTAGGCGACGAGTTCGGCTTCCTGACTGCCGTCCGGCTTGTTGGTGTAGTTGTAGCGCGGGTTGATCTGGATGCCAGCGGTCTGCAGATCGCGGTCCTTGATGCCGGCGGACTTCATCGCCGCGATCACGGCGGCCATGGCGTCATTGTTGGCATCGAGCGCGGCGCGCGCGGTTTTGGCCTCGCGCATGACGCTCAGCGTCAGGACCGCCAGATCGGGGGCTACGGTTGCTTCGCCTTCGCCCGACACGATGATGCGGGGCGGCGTCGGCAGATCGGCGGCTCCAGCCATCGCCGGAAAAGCGATTGCAGCGGCGAGCGCGAGAGGCAAAAGATGTCTGGTCATGAAAATCTCCTTGGTCTGCGATCAAGTCGCAAGGGGTCGCGTAGAGCGCGATTATGGGTTGATTTGGGCGATCTGCGGAAGCCCGTCGGGAAAGCCTTGTGCCGCGATGCGAAAAACATTAATCCAGCCCGCGTGGGGCCTGTAGCTCAATGGTTAGAGCCGGCGGCTCATAACCGCTTGGTTGGGGGTTCGAGTCCCTCCGGGCCCACCATCGTCTTATAGACACGTTGCAAATCCTGCAATCTGTTGTTTTCAAATCTCTTTCTGCCCTGTATGGTTCCAACATCGGCTCCAACATTTGGGTGGTTCTAGGTGGCAAAAGTCGCTGGTCTGATACGAAAGAAGAGCGCCTATTTTTACGTGCGCAGGATACCCAAAGAGGTCCGTTCGCTCTTCGACGGCAAGCAACAGATAACCCGGAGCCTCAACACCACGGACTTTCGTGTCGCGTCCGATAGGGCGAGGAGGATGGCAGCCGAAACGGACAAGGTTTTCGCGGATGCGCGTCTGGGCAAAGCGCCAAGCGCGGCGACACGCCGTGGCGTCACGCGCGAACAACTTTTCGAGGCCGCCCGGCTGCACCTTTACAATCTTGAGCGCCGGACCACGGATTGGGGAGACACCAGCGCGGAAGCCGCGAAGGAAATCATCCATGCTGATTTGGCGAACATCGGTTCGCCGCATGAAGAGGTCTGGGCAAGCGCCGTCCAGCCGATAGCGGAGACGGTGACCAAAGAGCTTCGCTTAGAGCTTGGTCGCGGTGACAGTCTTTGGTTCGAGTTCGCGTCACTCATCCGCCGTGCGGAACAGGAACACCTTGAGCGGGAACTAAGCCGCATCAACGGGGTGGTAGGAGCAACGGCGACAGATGCGTTATTCTCCAACACATTCGCACACAACCAGCCGCCGAAATTATCCCTGCCGTCCGGGCAGTCACTCGGCCAAGTCATCACCCGATTTGAGAAGGACCCGACGCGAGGTCATCTTACCGAAAGCGCGGGCAAGAAATACATACTGCCGTTCGCCGTCCTTCGTGAGGTCGTCGGCGACGACAAGCCGATTGGCGAGATTACCCGCGCGGATTGTGCCGCCTGCCATGAACTCCTAGCCGCGCTGCCCCGCAACTACAACAAGCTCACTAAGTTTCGTGGGAAGGGGCTTAAAGAGTTGGCGGAACTGGCGAAATCGAACGGTGCCTCGCTCCTCTCACAAGGCACGATGCAGGTCTACGCCCATCACCTGTCGGCGTTCTTCAACTATGCCGTCCAGAAGGGCATTATCGAACATAATCCGGCCTCTCGCTTGATGGCAGGGCAGCCCAAAGAGGGATCGTCCCGGCTGACCTTCAACGAGGAAGAACTGAAGGGTTTGCTGGCGGAGTTGCCCGGCTGGGCCGGCAATCGACGTGGTGGGAGGTTCTGGGCACCGTTGGTCGGCTTGTTTTCGGGGATGCGACTTGGCGAAGTCCTGTGGCTTCACACAGACGATTTCCAGACCGTTGACGGGGTCGATGCTATCGTCCTGCGCCGGACCAATGACCGAAGCTTGAAAACCCGTGGGGCTGCTCGTGTCGTTCCCATTCATGCCGAGCTAAAGCGGCTCGGGTTCATGAAGCTCGTTGAGGATCGAAAGCGGGCGGGCGGCAGGCTGTTCCTCGATCTGCCGGGCGACAATCAAAAGCATTGCGTTGACATGTTCCAGAAACGGTTCAGCTACATGCTGAAACAAAAAATTGGGGTGCGGGCTGGTGTCTCCTACCACTCTCTTAGGCACAATTTCCGTGACGAACTGAGAAATGAAGGTGTTCCCATGGACGTAGTCCGTGCCCTTGGTGGGTGGGGGCGAGGCGGCGGTATTGAAGAGCGCTACGGGCAAGGCGCGCGGCCTGCGGTTCTCCGTCGATGGATAGACAAGGTGACGTATCCCGGCCTTGATCTCAGCCATTTACACATGCCGAAGGCAGATCAGCCGGAAGCAGCCTGAAACTTTGCAACCGGGTGCAAAATTCTGTGAACCTCGTTGAACCCACTGGTCTTCCAGATTGGAAGTGGCCCCGGATGCCTGCCTACAACGGCTTCATTCACGAGGAGCGAGTTCGCGGCTGGCAGTTAATACAACACTTCACTGACAATGGCTGGCTGGAAAGGCCCGTTCGTTGCTCGATCTCGGGCTCCACACAGAACCTCCAAACCCACTGCGAAAACTACTATTCTCCATGGTTACCGTTTCCGATTAGTAGGCCAATTCACATGGCCTTGCATCGCCGCTTCCGGCAACCCGATCCTTGGAGGCGGATAGTGGATTTATACGCTGTAACCGGTGCGGAGTGGTTTTGCGCCCTAGCGATGCAACCGATTGACTTGGCCGCAACGCTACGCGCTCAGCACGGGGCTCATGTCGTCGATGTGTTCCGGAGAGCCCCTTTCCCTTCGAAGAATATTGCCGCCGTTGAGCGGGGCTAGCACGGCCCGCCGCGACCCTATCGCCACCGTGAGGTCGGTAGGCAAATGGTTTGTACCTGCTGAAAGTCACAAGGGTCGGCGACATTCACCTTTTGCAAGTTGTCTGCTCGCTGGCAGCGTCAATCCGGGCTGCCTTGGAGGTCGCGCACCAGAGCAACAACATCCAAATCGATGATCTTGGCGATATCCATGAGTTCAACAAGATCGACTCGGCGCTCGCCGCTTTCGATGTTTGCAATGAAGGGCTGATGCCTGCCTAGGACTTTGGCGACCTCCGCTTGCGATAGCCCTTTTGCCCGCCGCTGACTTGCCAGCGCCGCTGCAATCATTCTGTGGCGTTCGGAGTGAACCGACTTCGGCATTGAACGGTTGACCAGTGATCAACCCGCCGGTAATCCGATATTCAGATTATCCAAAAACCGGATACCGCTGGGCGGCATCGCTGTCGCCGAGTCTGAGCAAGTTCAGGGAGGAAGAAATGAACCGATCACTCGTCAGCACCCTGTCCGCCATCAATGTAATATTGGTATTTGCGATCATGGCCATCTTCGCTTTTGGCGGGACTGTGCTTTGGGCAATAGCGGAGGGCTGATCGGTCTCCTGCTAGGCTTCATAGTTGCGTCGGTCCTGTGTGGAGGGCTCGCCGCGCTCTGCCTGATTGAAAAGCATCTGCGGGTGATCGCCGACGACGTGCGCAAACGCCAGAAGGGGCCAGTTCCTGCTCGGATTGAGCCATCGGTGAGATAATTCCCGGCAAATCGGCGACGGGGTGCGTCACGGCACAGCGTGAAATTTCTACAGTGGATGATTACGTGCTCTGCTAGCTACCGGAACGATTTTGAAGTAGCTCCTTTTGCCTCACCGGTGTTCATTTCGAAAGCGTCTTCAAATCCCATGTCCGCACAAGCTAAACGGCCCGGCAAGGCCGCGTTCTTCATCCTTGCAATCGTCTTTGGAGCCCTTCTTTATTTTGTCTACCCCGGCCCTCAAATGCGGGCGGAAGCTGAGCAGAAAGCGCAAGCTGTAGCTGCGGCTGCCGAGCGTGCTGCGAGGGAGGAACAAGCCAAGCGGGATAGAGAAATTGCCGATGCTGAAGCGAAGCAAAAGGAGGACTTAAACCACGCAACTCCAAGCCAATTCCGGGACTTGGTATTGGCTTGCCAGACTGCGATCCGGGATAAGCTGAAAGGGCCATTCGATGTGTACTTTGCTCGATATACCGCACATGACCTTGAGCCGCTGGTTGCCTTTGGAGCTTCATCGCGACCTAGTGCAATCTTGGACAAATACGACTTTGATCCCATCGAATTTAATGTCAGGGGTCTCCAAGACCCCGCAAGCCGAGAGTTCTGGGATATCTCGTTCGTTGTAGAAAGTGCGGTTGAGGGCTTTTCCAACCAAAAGTTTGCGGCGGTTTTCGAGTGTCCAGTTGCGGGTCTCAAACCAACTGAGCCACACGAGACTCAACGCCTATTTTTCGATTAAACAGTCCGTAAATATTGAAGTTTGCAACAGGGTGCAAAATCGGGCTGCGTTGACACCGAGTCTAGCACCAAGGACGAGGTGGGATGACCGCAAAGCGCGAGCCTAGTCATGGCCTGCAGTTCAACTGCGAGCATTTGGTTCCTAAGGGACATAGGGCGCTTTCAGCGCCTTCAGGTCTCCGTAACCTGTCTTGAGCTCACCCCTGAGATGGTGGCGTATCGTCATGGGGCCGGGGGGGGGCGGAGTTTTCCTGGACGCGATATATCCATCCGTCCGCACCAATGCGAGGGCTTTGGGCCGTGGCCCAATTTCTTCAACAGCAGTCACTCTTTCCTTTCTCCTCGATGTTTGGCTATCTGACCGCTTCCTTGACTCGTCGGACTAATATTCATGACAATTGATAGTACCGCCCGCCGCCGACCGGCTGGCCGCCATAAGGTAAAACAAGCTGACGGAGTGGTGACAAAGTGCTCGTCTCGCGTCGCCAAAAGCGGAAATCAGGCGCATAGCTTCTATATCGGCAACGACCAGTTCAGCATCTTCACCGACGATCAGCTTTCACCTGTTGCTGTTGGAGATCGAGTGCGCTTCGAGTATGAAATACGACACCTGCGGTCTGGCTACCGAAGGGAGTATTTCTCAGTCATCCCCGAAAGCCTCATCATATATGTGCCGAGCGAACTCGACGTTCCTATCGAGGGGAACGTATATATTCTCAGCAACCCGTCGATGCCGGCGCTTCTCAAGGTCGGTTACACTACTGGCACGGTTGCCAAGCGTGCGTCCGAATTATCGGGTGTTACGAGTGTCCCGACAGGCTTTAGGATCGAGTGGTCGTTGCCTATCCTAGGTGACCCCAAAGCTGTCGAACAAAGGGCCCATGCCCATCTGGCGCCTCACCGCCATGGCAAGGAGTTCTTCAAAGTTTCGCTCGATGAGGCCAAAGGTGCCTGCACGCGGGCATTTGCAGAGCTTTATCCCGACCATGCTTTGACGATGGACGACGCTTTCGCCAAGAGAGCGGAGGCCGAAATACAGCGCCGCAAGGACTTAGAAGAGCGTGCAGTGGAACAGCAGAAGGAGCGGCAAAAATTAGCCCAAGAGAGAGCCTTCGACGCTTCCAGAGAAGGTCAGTGGCGCAAAGAAGGGGCATGTGAAGTCGTTCTGTTCGACTATCAATATAAGCCGAACTTCGACCGTCCTTCATTTTTCGCGAAGCTTTTCGGCGCAAAATTCCAGGACTTCATCGTTTTCAAAATCGAGGTCCGTCAGCACGCCGAAGCCATTCACTGGACCCTCATGGTATCCGGCCGACTGCAGGAAAAGTCTGTCTGGAAACCGCAGACCTTTTCGACACGACAGGAATGCATGGAGCAACTCGCGATGGCGATGGAGGAGTATTCCGTCTCCAATCGGCGAGCAACAATCCATATCCCCAACGCTTTGATCGAAAATCCACCGATATTACCGGACGAGTATCGCAATCCGAGGGTCACTCTGTCGCTGAGCTCTCTTGATGGATTGGCTATCAGGCCGGCCCCGGCGAAACAGAGACACTCCAGATACTCCTGACGAGAAGCATACGTTCCAAGGGTGGAGTGTTGGCCGCTTGAAGTGGCCAGATTTAGCTTTCATCGAAAGCATTTGGGTATGCCTTTAGCGGACCGCACTTACGGTGGTTCGATAATAATGTTTGACGACCCTAATCGTACCAGACAATGTGAGACCACTCATATCGAACCGGGGTCTCATAAATGTTCGTACGCGCATATCTCAGAGCCTCAACGAAAGAGCAGGACGCAAACCGCGCCAAGGGTGATCTCCTCGCATTTGCTAAAGAACGCGGTCTGCAAATCGCAGCTACTTATTTGGAAAATGAAAGTGGGGCCTCGCTCGCGCGACCAGAACTCTTCCGGCTCCTCTCGGATTGCCAACCCGGTGACATTCTGCTCATCGAGCAGGTGGACCGGCTCAGCAGGCTGAATGGGACAGACTGGAACAAACTGAAGGATGAAATCAGGGGGCGCCGCATTAAGGTTGTCGCTCTCGATCTACCGACATCTTGGGGCATGGCATCAGAGAATGCCGACGAGTTTACATCTCGGATGGCTGATGCAATCAACAGCATGATGCTCGACATGATCGCGGCGATTGCACGGAAAGACTATGAGGATAGACGGCGAAGGCAAAGACAGGGTATCGCAAAGGCCAAGGGCGAGGGCAAATACCGAGGTCGTCCGGAGGACAAGACGCGCAACAAAGCGATCCAACTTATGCTAAACGGCGGCCAAAGCTGGAACACCATCATTTCGGCAACGAGATGCTCGCGCTCAACACTCGCCAGATTGGCGAAGCGTCCTCTCGGAAAAGAATGATTTTGTAACCTGGTACAAATCCTCGCAGCCAAACCGCAATTGTTGTCCTGACGTTTTTTCTATGCTCCGAGGCATATGTAAGGTGGGTTCGAGGCCTCCCAGCTTTTGATCTTCTTGTATAAGTCACTCACTCGGAAATCATCTATTCCAAATGCCAAGCGCAGTCTGCTTTCAATACCTTCAGCATCGACATCCTTCGCATTCTTTGTGCCCCAAAGTGACTGAAACGCCAAGCCGAGAACGGCTGACACATCATGCCCGCAGCACATCTGCAAGCGATCATGCTCAATTTTTTTCCAACTCTCTAATTCCTGTAAAAAACCTTCGAAGGGAACACCGAGTTTTTGCGAGTGATTGATTATCTCCTGAAACATGTCTTTCACGGCAAAGGTAAGCTTTTTATCTACATAGCGAAACTTCAGGCCGTCAAACTTCAACGAATGACCCTCCTTGATAGAGTGAAGTCGCGCTACACCGAGAACATATGCCACCGCAACCACGTCTGAACGAATATCGAAACCGGCCTCGCGGCGGGTTTTCGACTTTTCAGCGGAGCCTAGTTCTATCACTAATTTCTCAACGGCGGGTGACTTGAACATGGTAATTTCAATGTCGTGATCATCCGTCACTATCACATTCTGAACGTCCACTTCATTGCCTAAGAATAAATCGAAGTCACGGTCAATAATACACAGAACTCCAGAGACGGGAATAGCATTGAGGATGGTCATTGCTGTTAGTGAATTTTCGCGGCCCCATCCTATTACTATCTCGCAATTTCCGTCGGATATGTACGTCGCAAAAAATTTGAAATCAGACGGCCCCTCCACCAAGAGAGATAACTTGTCGGAGGCCGCCTTGAGCATAACAACCTCGGCGGCGACGGACGCGCCGTCCTGTTCATTTTGAATGGAGTAGATCATTAGCCGGTGGCTGCAACTGCACTGTGAGGTTTAGGTCCCGACCAATCAATTGTGGAGAATGCGTAGAGACAACGGCGTCAACTTGCGTCAATTCGATGATGCGGCGCAGGTCACTGAGAAATCGCTTTTGCCATGCGATATGCAAAGAAATTTCAGGTTCATCAATAAGTATCAATGTGTCTTTCTTGCTTTGGAATATTAGATCGTAGATTAATATTAACTCGTGCTGCTCTCCCGAGGAAAGATTTTCTGGCTTCAGCCCTTTCCCTCGTATGTCTTTAAAAACAAAACCGTCAGATCGGCTGATAGAGATAGATTTAAATTGAAAGCGGCTATTTATAATCTCCAGAAATAATTCAATTTTCTGTAATGTGTCCTCGTATATGGACAGTTTTGCTGTGGTGTCCTCAACGTATGTCGTTAGTATTCGTAGTGTTGCGTCATCAAATCGCGCGTCAGAAACGATGGTGCTGTCTTTCGCGCTGTCAAGTAAGCCCACTTTGGCCAGTCTAAGGCGTTGCTCTTCCAAGTCCGACAGTCTTTCACGTAAATCGTGCTCTGAGGGGAGTGCCCCCGACTTCTGCATACGTTGCAGCAATCGGTTTGGGAAAGTTTGGTCTAGCGCCTGAGAAAGCGTGGCACTTTCAGCAAGAAGTCGCTCAATCGATGACTGCAACTCTGTGGAGTACCTATGCACTGCCGGGGTGATGGCCGGCTCGCTCTGGCCATAGGACGTAGATTTCTTTTCGTAAGTGACCAACCGTTGGGTCTCGATCAAGCGACAACGCAGTGACGCTCTTACACTCTCCAGCCATTCGGGCAGTGGTGCGCGCCGCCGCATGCTCGGTGGCAGGCGGTCAGCATATCTAGCCATCATCTCTGACTGGCCGATTGTGTCTCCTATACGAGTGTCTAGCCATTCTCGGGTTGAAACTCGCCTAACGAAGGGGAGGTAGCGTTCCCAGTTGGCAGGTGAAACTTCCCATCGGCCCTCCGTTTCCCTCTTTTCATCGGGGTCCCAGACCATTGGCTCGCTGCCCCCGATGAGTTCGATCCTGTATCGGCGAAGGTCCCTTCGGGGAGCATCTGCGAAGAGTTCGGGTTGCAGTTCCGTCTGCTCAACGCGGAGCACCGATCCGCTCTCGAATTGATACTCTATCGTCGCAAACTCAATGTCCCGAAAGATGGAAAGACTGCCGCCAAACATTCCACTTATCAACTTGAGGACGACCGTTTTCCCGAAGCCGTTTGGGGCGTGCAGGATTGTTATCCGCTCGGATAGATTGAGTGGAATGACGTGGTCAAACAGGCCAAAAAGCCCGTAGACGCGAACCTCGCTCAAGCGCATGTAGCTCCCCTTTCAAGGAGGAATAAGCTGATAAAAACGGATTTGTCCATCCGTCGGCCTCGTGCCCTCTTCCGAGAAATATCTCCTAGTCTGAGTGAAAGCAGGCGCTCCAGACTATGTTCAATGGCGGTCGAAGTTGCAGCATCATCGTTTCGGCAACCGGATATCCTGGTACATGACCGGAACTGCCAAATCAAAGCGTCAAGTCGAGTCGAAGGTTGGATACTCTCATACGCCGAGGAATGTGCCAACCAAGAGGCCGTTAAACAGCCTTATCGAGACGATGGTTGAATAAATCTGCAATAACGATCGAATAATTTTGCACCCTGTTGCAAAAAAATTGGAGCCTCGCCGATAGTTGCGATCTAGGGCGAGGCTCCTCGGGTGCTTCTGTGGACACGTTGTCATGTCACGGGAACCCGACTATACTACACCCGCGATCTAGAAATTCAATGGGTGCTCCGCAATGCCTGACATAATATTGCCGGCCAACGACAATCCGTGCCTGTCATCAAGCGGTTCTCATCGATTATCTTCGTTCGGCGCAATTCCAAATTCCAGAGCGCTCTCTGAGGTCAGCGGTTGGTCGAACAGAGCGGACTCTCACGCGGCTGCCATCTGCGCTCCTATTAGGGGAACACAGTTTACATCACAGGGATCAAGGACATGTTGGCCACACGATCAACGAGTCCGATATCGATCACGTACAGGAATGAAGCCGTTCGACCCTGCTATGCCGGCTTGGTTCCTGTTTCCCCATCAGGAAAGCCAGTTCGACCGTATGCAGGTGACCGTCAGTTTCTCAGGTCGGAGTCCAGACTTGGATACGTTCCGACAGATGATGGAAGACGTTGGAGACTGGAATGGTTCCACACCGGATCAGGGGCGGCGTCCCGGCGGAAAGCGGTATCGCCTCGGGATCGTCAAGGGATGGCTTTTGGAGATAGCGGGTAGCCGTGAGGCTGGAACGGTCACTTGGCAACCTAATGGTCGGGTTTCCTTCAACCTAACTCTCGTGATCAACCTGACGCGCTTCCTAGCCCGCCACCACGGGAAGTCTTTGGATCAAATCGCCTTGATGACGCAAAACGAAGCGCTTCATCCTGTTGCCCAGCGGGCATCGCTCGTTTCCTTGGACGGCAAAGACAACGTCCTAGCAAGACAGGAAATGGGTGGGACTAGTTTCGAGCGGCGATCCGAGCGGTGGGAAGCCGCATTGAGAATTTACCTCGCGCACGTCCGTGCTCTGTTTGAAAATGAAATCGCCGAACTGTCGCCTGACGTTTTTCAAAATGCCTCGCCAATACGCTTCGAAGCTGTTCAGCAGGCCGAGGTGTATTGGGAGTTGTCGAGCGACGATGCCATCAGTGCGGTCGCCACGCTGCGCTCTGCACTGATGACCACCGCTTCGGAGGTACGAGCCACTTTTCCGCTGTCGTGCGGAATGGTGCGCGACGCGTGCTACGTGACACTGGAAGTGACCAAGGGCATCTTCGTTACGATATACGCTAAGGCTCATGATCGCCTCCGCTTCGAGGTGAAATACACTCGACCCATCCGCCAGATCGCAGATCGCGCCGGAGCTACGAACGGCAATGCAGCCAATGACCTGCTGGCACTTCGCAGCGATGCCGCTGATCGGATGCTCCGGCTGTGGATCGCTATTGCTCCCCTGCTGGGTGACGAAAGCGGCCCCGGCGATCTCTTCGACTTCATCCGCCTGTTTGCTCATGCAAATCCTCGGGAGGAGCACCGCATGTTGATTTCCCTACTCGGCAATAACCGCAGCGTAACCGACAGCGGCATTTCACCAGCAACCATCAAATCGCTTATCCGTGTCGGCGTATTAGGGCCAAGAGCGAGCGTTCGACACGGCGGCGTTAAGCGGTATCCACTAGCGCGGCGGTGGTCGCTGTTGTTTGATCAGAGGCTGGGTCGAAGCGACTGCCCATCGACCCAGCGGGCCGATTGACTAATCGCTGCGCTCGAAGAGGGCAACCGGCGCGTCGGAGAGGAGAATGGACAATGACGCTCGCAATTTGGATTTTCGTTTATGTGGCAGTCGGACTTGGCTTCCTGCTCCACCTCGTTGCACGACACCAGAACGCCGGCTTGATTGAGATGAAAGCCGCAGCAAGGCGCTATGAGGCAGCCGCGCTGTTTTCGATTTTGTTGTTCACGCTAATTTGGCCGGCAGTTTTTGTTCTCGCGAACTTCAATGCACGTCGTCAGTGACGGTCTACGTCCTTATTCCCGGCAAGTTTAGCTGGAATTGAGATCGCCTTGGCCTATGCTGATGGCACGATAAATTACTTCCCCGATGAGACGACGGTGGCCATTCTCATGAGCCAGCTTGATAGGCTTCAATATGATGTCCGCATGCTGGGAACGAATGCCGCACATTTAGAGGGTGCATCGTGCATAGCGGCCAGCCGTTCGTACGCGAACTGACTATCGACAACTTCCGCTGTTTTTCGGCGGAAACCGTCAAACTGGCGGTGCCAGACGGACAGCCGGGAAGCGGTCTGACGCTGTTTGTTGGCAACAATGGGACAGGGAAAACGGCTGTTCTTGAGGCGTTGGACTATCTATTCGGGGGCCGTTACAAAGCCGAAAGTAGGTTGAGCATCAGGGACTTCAACGACTTCGTGAAGCCCATATCGGTCACAGGCACGACCGACAGATTTAGCGTCAAATCGGAATTGGAGTTCTACAAGGGGAAATACTTCAATTGCATAGGACTGAAGTTTTCTGCGGCTCCCCGCGACAAAAAACAGGCAGGCAAATTGTTGTCATCTCCGATCTCGGCGAAGAGCGTTTTTACGCTGGACGAGAACGCTTACTACAACGAGAGTGACGGACAGCCGCATGTCCAAAGTCGGTCAGGCGATACCAAGACCGTAGACCCCCGAGAGTTGACGCTCGACACCGGAAAGGCTGGTACGAACGGGGTCAACGTCTTCTACTTCGACAAGAACCGCGCGCGTCATCTGGTCAGCGGCACGTACCGCACAACCTTTGATGCGATATGCGACGATCTCAACTGGAGATATCAGAAGAAGCTCCGCGAAGATGGTGCCCACGCGGATCATGCTTCCAAGGTTACGAAAGACCTGTTCATATGGGCGCTGGAATTGGCTCAAAAAGGGACGGGAGCGAAGTTAGGCGATCAGTTTAGTGAGTTCTTCGACAACGCCCATTTCAAAAATCTGCGATTTGAGTTGCTGTCGTTGCTAGAGCCGTTTTCGTCCGCGTTCCTTGCAGTTCGTGCCGAAGATCAAATCCAACAAGTGACGACAAAAAGCCTCGGCTCCGGGGTCGAACTGGTCTTAGCCCTTCTTCTGCAGCGGCTCCTTTCCGACACGGCCAAGGGCGAAAAAATACTGTTGATCGATGAGCCGGAAATGCACCTGCATCCCACCGCTCAACGGAAGCTGGCCGACTTGCTTCTTGAAGAAGCTAAGACCAGTCAGGTCATCGTAAGCAGCCATTCCCCGTATCTTTTGCAAAGGTTGGTCAAGTTCGGGACAACGAACGTCTTCAGTTCATCGGCAACCGGCAAGATCGAAATCGAGGCGCAAGATGCTCCCACGGGTTACTTCCCATGGAGCCCGTCTTTTGGTGAGGTCAACTTCAAGGCGTTCGCCATGCCGACAGTGGAGTTTCACAACGAATTGTACGGCTTCATTCAGGAGAAGAACGGCCTAACGAACCTCAATCAGGCCGACAGTTTTATTGCTTCAAAGGGTATTCCGACCGATCACACGTGGACGCACAGCGTGACGGGAGCTTCGCAGTCGGTCACTGAATGTACATATGTCCGTAACTGCATCCATCACCCCGAGAACCCAATCAACCCAACGTACGACGAGGCCAAGCTACACGCTTCGATGTTGAAGCTGATCAGTGCCCTTTAAGCATCTCAGCGGCTAAGAAACTCAAATTTTGCAACCGGTTTCAAAATGTACGCTAGTTGGTTCCAACATTGGCTCCAACATTTAGTCTTTATACCTTTGATTTTATTGCGAAATTTGTCCTATGGTTAGTTTCCCTCCGGGCCCACCATTGGCTTTCGATGCCATTGATTTAATTGGGTTTTTTGTACTTTTTTGTCCCACTTTCTTCCACCCCCTCCAAAAGTGGGACATTTTCGTTCTCGTTTCGATCGAATACCAGAAGCGTCCGGGCCGACTGCGCCACTATCCGGCGGCGTGCCTTGCGGATGTAATGATCGGGCTGCTGATACGTCGTCCAGCCGTAAATCGCCTTCAGCTGTTCATGCGTGGCACCGTTTTCTGCGGCAACGGTGGCGCCTGCCTTGCGGACCCCGTGGGCGCTGCAGCCCGGGAGCGCCGCTTCGTCGCACCATTGGCGCATCTTGTTACCAAGGCCGTTTTCCGAGAAAGGCCGACCGTACTCGGTGACGAGGAACGTCAGGTTGCCGGCCGGGGCGAAGGAAAGCTCATCCTCGAGTTCTGGGAGCAGAGGCAGTTCGACGACAATCGCTTCCTTGCGCACCTTGCTCTTGTCGGTCTTGCCAGGCTTGATCCTGATCCACTTCTCCCAGGTCCCGGTATCTTTGTTGCGAACCTGGGTAATGTGTTGTCTGCCGAAGATTGCTGCATCGGACAGTCGCAAACCTGTGAACATGAAAATCGCCAGCGCCATGCGAGCCATGGTGCCGCGCGCATGCCGTTTCTCATACTGGACGATCTCCGACACTTCCCAGGTGTGGAAACCTTCGCCATTGCCCGAAGTCAGGCGCTTTGCTCCGTTTGCCGGATTGACCTCGACCATCTCGGCATCCTTGGCCCAAGCGAACATTGCCTAATGGCTTTTGTAATATTGTTGGCTGCCCCCGGAGCGTCTGACCGGGTATCACGGAGCTCCTTGACGTGAGACCGCTTCATGGCCCCGAATGGTAATGAACCCTTCGTCGAGAAGTCCGGATTGACTGGCCCGCTCAGTGGGTGAGGCAGTTTGCAAACGCCTTCGAGTATTGTTCGACGTCGAAGCATCGTGTCTTCGCCGACCTCTGCGCCACCGCGCCGGAAATACTCTTGGCAAAGCCACATCAGGCTGCCCCGAGGGGCCACTGGCCTCACTACAGGCCTGACCACATTCTGAGCCGAAGCATAAGGAACGCCATCTCGCGCGCAGCGCACTTCTTCGTGGAACTCGGCTGAACCTGGCTTTTCTCGCAGACGGATCTTTTTTCTACCCGGTGCGCGGAAGTACAGCCGGATATTGCCGTGCCGATCCCTGTCTTCGACAACGCCTTTCAGATTGAATTTCACCATGGTGCTCGCCACGTCCATCATCTGCGATCCCAAGGATTATCGCTGGAGGACACGCCGTCAAGTTTGCTGTTGCGGTGTGGAAGCCGCCGGAATGCCTCTGCCAGTTCCTCCACGTCCCAGACATAGCGCTCTTTGCTGGGCATCCGCGGTTGTGGCATACGGCCATCCGCGACCATCTGGTCGAACGTCGTTGAACTGACGCCGATAGCTACCGCTGCCTGTTCTCGATTAATGCCGAACAGCAGGAGCCCGCCAAGTGAGCGTTTCATTGCTTTTCTCGCTGCACATCGCCTCGCGGGCTGAATTCCGCGACAGCGGAGCATTCACCTAAGAAGCAATCACGCTACCCTTTCCTTGCAATGCCTGGAATGGATCTGTCCGGCCAATGCGGCAAACGGCGGTAGCGGCGTGAAAATAGGATAGCAGACGGCGGCTGCGGGGGTTCGAGTCGGGAGAGCGCTACATCGCAACACCCACTATCAAAGAGGCGTTCTTCTGCTATCGGAGGCACGCGGCTTAGTCCAAAACTTTCCAATTTGGGGACAGAGGTTAGCCGATGCCGTCCGAAGGCAGATGTCACAGGTTCGAATCCTTTCGGATGCGCTCGACGGGTTCGGGACAACGGAAGCCTACAAATAGATTGCGACCGACCGAGTAGGCACCAATGCGCGTCGTTTCCACATGTTTATTCTTTCATGAGGATCTCGCCAAGATCGGCCAGGCTCTCGATCACGTGGTCCGGTCTGAATGGAAACCGCTCCATGTCAGCCCGCGTGCTCACCCCAGTAAGAACAAGGGCTGTCTTCAGACCCGATTCCAATCCAGCGACAACGTCCGTATCCATTCTGTCTCCGACCATGATCGTATCGGCTGCGCTCGGAAAGCGGTGATTTTGAAAGCGATGTTGTACGCCCACGTGTCGATGCTCCGCTGACCAGGAGAGCGTCATTGTGACTGGAGCGGCGAGTTGAGAAAGCCAAGGGCCAGACATTGGGATTGTGACAAATCCTGGGTATGATTTAAATGAGACCCAGGATTTGTCACGGAGCGACAATGTGACATATCCTGGGTATGATCGAAACGAGACCCAGGATATGTCACGTCATGGACCGGACTCAAACAACCCAACGCCAACAACTGGCTGCCCTCCTGGACACCCAGCCAATCATGCGCGCATATGAACTCCGCAAGGCCGGGATTGCGCCCGAGACGATCTCGCGCGCTGTCCACAATGGCCAACTCATCCGCATCTCCCGCGGCCTCTATCAACGCGCCGACAGTGAAGTCGAAACCGAGCAGGCGCTCGCAGAAGCTGCAAAGAGGGTCCCCAAAGGCGTCATTGCCATGGTTTCGGCGCTCGCCTTTCACGGGCTGACCGACCAGATGCCTCGCAAGATATGGGTCGCAATCAGCGCGAGGGACTGGGCACCGGTTCCTTCATATCCGCCGATCCGCATCGTCGAACTTCGTGACAGGTACATGGACCAGGGAATCGAGCATCATCGAATTTCGGGAGTCGACGTTCCGATCTTCTCGGTTCCGAAGACGCTCGCCGATATCTTCCGCAACCGCAAGCTGGTCGACCGCTCGGTTGCAGTGGAGGGGCTGCGAGCTGCCCTCGACCAGCGTAAGGCCACACCTGGTACTATCGCGGAGGCGGCAATCGCAGGCGACTCCTGGAAGATCATGCGCCCTTATCTCGAGGCTCTGACCTCGAATGGCTAGAGGCACTACAAATCAGGCTGCCTCGATCAAGCAGCGATTACTGAACCTCGCGCGCAAGGAAGGCCGGATCTATGAGGTCGTGCTGGTGCGCTACGCGCTAGAACGGATGCTCTACCGCCTGTCTGTCTCGGACCAGCGCGATCGTTTCATTCTGAAGGGAGGGATGCTCGTTACCCTATGGATCGACGGTGGCAATCGCGGGACGCGAGACGCTGACTTTCTTGGGCACGGCGATGCCAACCAGGAAAAGCTCAAAGCTACATTTGCCGAAATCATGGCAATCGCTACCGACGATGGGCTTGTATTCGATACCCAAGGCCTGACTGCAACTACGATCCGCGAAGAGATGGAATATGGCGGGGTGCGCCTACGCACGACGGCCTTTTTGGAGCGGTCCAGGATCCCAGTTACGATCGACATAGGGTTTGGCGACGCTCTAGCTGCAGCGGCGCAACCGCTCGCCTATCCATCGTTGCTTGGCATGGTGGCTGCCGCTGAGCACAAGGGCTGGCTGGTGGATGGCGCGCAGAGTGGCGTGCTCGGGATCAGGAGTGGCGCACCAGGTAATCAGCGCCTTGGCCTGCGGATCGGTCACCGTGCTGCCGTTATTGGTATCACGATCTTCCTTACGCACCTTCGCCCGCTTCAGAAACGCCAGGCCGGCCTGCTGGCTGGGGGACGACTTCGTGAAGAATAGCGGCAGGCGGGGGTCCGGCGCGTCGGTTTGGGAAAACGCGTCCTGCAGAACCGCCAACAGATGCTCCTCACCGCCTTTCGGAGCCGTGCCGACGAGGATGAGCTTGCGGACCAGAGTTGCGTGGTCGGCGGCGATCTGCTGCGCGATGAAGCCGCCGAGGGAAAAGCCCAGCAAGTCGACTTCGGAGAGGCCAAGCAGATTGATAAAGGCGACCGCGTCTCGGGCCATCGCCTCGATATTGTCGGGCGTTTAGCCTGTCGAGCGGCCGACCCCGGCGTTATCGAAAGCGATCACCGGTCGATCGGCGGCAAGGGCATTCACGACGGCGGGGTCCCAGGCGTCGATGTTGCCCGAGAAATGCTGCAGGAGAACCAGCGGCGTTCCGATCGATGGGCCGAGGCGGCGATAGGCAAAGCGGATTCCGCCGCCTTCGATGTAACGGGTGGGCGCCGTTTCTAGCGTGGCGGCGTCCTGAGTCGCGGTGTCGAGTTCAGTCATGTCATCCTCCGGATGCTTGGCATAAATAATCGAGTGGGAGTAGCTGGTGCGGTTTTGGCTAGGTTTGAGCCGCTCGTGGCCCAAGGCATTCCGTAGCCCGCCGACCAGACGTGGTGCTCCCGGCACGAAAGTGCCGGGAGCGGTATCGTCACTTCACGAGTGCGGCCTTTTCTATGACTGCGGCGACTTCCTTCGCATGGACGACGAGGGAGGCATGGCTGCCGGCGACCTCCGTCGTGTGGGCCTTCATCCTGTTGGCGAACATCTTCTGGACCTCAGGGGCGATGACCTTGTCCTTCGTGCTGATCACATAGAACGTCGGCTTATCGTGCCAGGCTGCCGTATCGACCGGAGCCTCGAATGCGGTGTGGTTCAACGGCAGCTGATGGTTTGCCAGGGATTCGGCGATCTCTGGAGGAAGGTCAGCCGCGACTGCCGAAGGAAACACTTTGGGATCGATGTAGAGATCGCCCTTCTCATCGGGATGAATTGCCGCGCCGCCTTCGGTGGCCGGACCGCTCTTGGCCAGGGTGGCCAGGGATTGTCCTACGTCGGGCGCGAATGCGGAGACATAGACGAGCGCCGAGACCTTCGGATCGTCACCCGCTTGCGTGATGACAACGCCGCCCCAGGAGTGGCCAACGAGAACGGTCTTGCCGTTCTGTTTCGCGAGCGCCTGTTTGGTGGCATCGACGTCAGCTTCGAGGGAGGTGAGCGGGTTTTCGACGAGCGTTACGTTGTAGCCCTTCTTCGTGAGGATATCGGCAACCGGCTTCCAGCTCGTCTGGTCGACGAAAGCGCCGTGGACGAGCACGATATTATGAGCCGCCCCCTTAGGCAGTTGAGCTGATTGGGCGGGGGCGGCAATTGCTGTTCCGGCCATGAGGACTGTGGCGACGGAAAGTAGAAGATTTCGCATTGGATTGCTCCGGTTGGATGGCGGACGACGCGCGTCCGGGAATGGGCAGCCGTCTGTGCGAAGCCACGGTCCATCCATCTGCCGGTTAGCGAATGAATGACCTCGCGATGCATCGGGCCGCTGCGACATGAGATCGTCCGCGAAGGTCGCGGACGCTAGGGCACAATCGTCCGAATGTTGTGTCGGATCGTCCGAAGGGCTAACGTCAGTGACATGGACATCCTCGCTGAAGTGCTTGATCGCATTCGCCTTGGCGGAACCTTGCTGTTCCACTTCGAGCTCGGCCACCCCTGGAATCTTGCGTTGCCAAAGCGCCCTTACGCCCTGTTCCACTATCTCAGCCGTGGTTCGGCTACCCTCGCGCTTGAACAGGGACGAGAGCTCCACATGACCGAGGGCGACTTTGTTGTCGTCACGCGGGGCGAGCCCCATGTGATCTACTCGGATAGCCAGGCGGAGCCGGTACCGATTGTCGACATCGATCGATTAGCCGGGCGTCTTGGCCTCGTTCGTCATGGAGGCGGCGAGCAGCCGCACGCGATGATGATCTGTGGTAATTTCACTGTGGCAACCCCCTCGCGCGGTAGCGTTTTGGAATTGCTTCCGCCCGTGCTTCTCCTGAAACCCACGGAAGACGGAGTATGGCTCGCGGCGATTCTGCAACGCATGATGAGCGAGGCGGCGTTCGAGCGTCCCGGACAAGGCGTTGCGCTCTCACGTCTGACTGAAGTGCTCTTCGTCGAGGTGTTGCGAAGCTGGATCAAGTCGCTCGGCCCCGGAGAAGGCGGATGGCTGGGGGCCATGGCAGACCCACACATTGGGCCGGCACTTCAGTTGATCCACGAACGGCCGGATCGGCCCTGGACGCTTGGCGACCTCGGGCAAAGCGTGGGACTTGGTCGTTCTGCGTTTTCGGCCCGCTTCACCAAGCTGGTCGGCGAGTCCATGTACCGTTATCTAATCGCACGCCGGATGTCGGAGGCCGCTTTTCTGCTCGAAACAAGCGACGAGGGAATTGCACGGATTGCGACCCGTGTCGGCTACGAGACTTCGGCCGCGTTTTCGAAGCTGTTCCTTCGACATCATGGCCTCTCGCCTGGCCGTTATCGAGCAGTTCGCCGGTCTGACGGTGGCCTAAGGCAAGGGCGCGCTCTGGAAGCAGAAGTCGCCGATTGACCTCGACCGAGCTGGCTTCAGGGAAGTCTGGCGGTGGGCGGCGGAGCAGCTCCGGGAGGAGTGCCAGGTTTGTTCACAAATGGCGCGCCCTGAGATATCCCAACTGTCGTCTAGTTTTGGCTTGATCACAGCCGCGACCACTGTTTTTTCGCGAGGTTGCCATTTTTTGCTTGCGGCCCGCGACTGCCATTTCTGAACACCGCACTCTGGATTTTCCAGGGAAATGGCCAATGTTCCGAGTCTTGCTCGAAAAGTCGCATCAACACAGGAGAGTTTTCTGGCTGCGGGTAGGGTCTCCGATCCTAAGTCCGAGTTCACCAACGGCCAAATTCTGGATTTGCGCTAAGCGATTGCATTTGCTAGTATAAACCCGCGCTTGTTGGTCAACCCGACCACCGTCGACAATGGATTGCTCAACCTGGGACGGACGGGATTGTAAACCGGTCACCGGAAATTTTGCTCGCTCAGCAGACCTGCAACCCGGTTGTGTTGAGATAGACGGCATAGAGCGAGCTGCTGGCGGCGATGAACAGGCGATTTCGATGAGGTCCGCCAAAGCAGACATTGGCGACAGTCTCAGGAACAAGAATCTTGCCAAGAAGCGTACCGTCCGACGCAAAGCAGTGCACGCCGTCGCCAGCTGACACCCACAAATTGCCGTCCACATCGATCCGAAAGCCATCGGGGATGCCGGGATCGATCTCGGCAAAAATGCGACCATTCGAAAGGCGGCCGTCTTCGCCCACATCAAAGCAACGCATATGGTGCGGTTTATCTTGGCCGTGGGAACGGCCGCTGTCGGCGATATAGAGATGTGCCTCGTCCGGGGAGAAGGCAAGGCCGTTTGGCTTGTCGAAGTCGCCGGCAGCCACCGATAGCGTACCTGACCTTGGATCAAGGCGGAGGACGTTGCAGGCTCCGATCTCACTGGGAGCTTTGTAGCCCTCATAGTTGCTCAGGATGCCGTAGGGCGGATCGGTGAACCAGACAGTATCGTCGGATTTGACCACGACATCGTTGGGAGAATTGAGACGTTTGCCCTCGAGCCGATCGGCCAAGATGGTGATGCTGCCGTCATACTCAGTGCGCGTGACGCGCCGCTGCCCATGTTCGCAGCTGACCAGGCGTCCCTGCCGGTCGCGCGTATTGCCGTTGGAGAAATTCGAAGGATAGCGGAAAACGGAAACATTCTCCGTCACTTCATCCCACTTCAGCATCCTGTTGCTGGGAATGTCGCTGAAGAGCAGAAAGCGGCCATCGGCGAAGTACACGGGCCCTTCAGCCCAGCGCATTCCAGTATGGAGTTTTTCAAGTTTGCACAGAGAGATAATGAAATCTTGGAAGCGATCATCCAGAACCTCGTAGTATGCCATTTTGACATGCCTTGCTTGCTGGGGTTGCCTTGCCAGCCGACCGGCCCGTTTGGGCTTGCACTCGGCCTGATGGAACATTTCAATGTCGCGAGAATGCCTGCGCAACTCGCGCTCGGCGCCATCGGTATCACAGCCTTGACTGCCTCATGGACGTGGACACGGCATCCACGTTGGATCGCTGACCGCCATTGGCTTTCAGATGCCTTCCTTCTTGTTGGTGAGCCCGTGCACCAGCAGCATGACCAGGATGATCGCACCGAAGATTATCTGGCGCGCAGCGGGGGGCATTTGCATAACCGACAGGATCGACGACAGAAGCGTGATGAAGATCGCACCGGCGAACGTGCCGATATAGTTCCCTCGGCCGCCCTGAATCGAGGTCCCCCCAATCACCACGGCCGAGATCACCGGCATGAGATAAGGGTCCCCCATGCCCTGATAGGCCTGATTGGTGTAGCCGAGCAGGAGGATGGCGCCGAAACTGGAAAACACCCCGGCAAGGACGAAAGTTGCCACCATAACCATACGAACCCGCGCCCCAGCGAGAAACACGGCACGTCGCGAATTGCCCAGTGCGTAGAGATAGTTTCCATAAACGGTCCGTTTGAGAACCCAGATGGTGATCGCGGCGACCACCAGCCAAACGAGAAAAGCATTGGGGATGCCGAAGGTCCGGCCGGTCGCCGCCTGCGTGGCCGGCCAGGGAACCTCACCGTTGGGACGGCTGTTGCCGGTGTAGAAGACCGCAGCGCCAAACAGCATGGCGTTGACGGCCAGCGTCCACACCATCGCAGGCACGCGAAAGACGGCAACACCGATGGCGTTCAAGAGGCCGACTGCAATGCCAAGGCATAGGCCCAGGGGAATTGCCAGGCTGGCAACCAGGGGATTGGAGCTGCCAGAGGCCGAGATGACTACGATCGCCGTGCCAGTAATGGTCCACGGTACCGAAAGGTCGATCTCGCCGAGCAGGATCACCAGCATCGCGCCGGTGGCGACGATGCCAAGAAAGGCGGCGATCTGAAGCTGTTGCAGGATGTAGCCGGGCTTCAGGAAGCCGGGATACAACAGGGAACCACCCAACAGCAGAGCCACGCAGCCCAGCGCGATCAGCAGCACCGATACACGGTCTCGGTTGAGCCAGCGGGAGGTAACGGTTCGCTCAGTTGCACCGGTCATCAGCGGTACAACTCAAGCCGGCTGCGCACCCGGAAAACGCCGAGCGCGCCGAGTGCAATTGCAGTTGCGAGGATCAATCCCTCGAAGAACGGTTGCGCCAATGGCGGCAGGCCGGAGAAGAACATCAGCGACGAGATGGTCTTTAGGATCAAAGCGCCGATCACTGCGCCGATGGGGCTGCCAACACCACCGCTTAGCGCAACACCGCCCAACACGACGGCGGCGATCGAGTTCAGCGTGTAGGACGGCGCAATATTCGGATCGCCAGTCAGCGTAACCATACTGACATAGGTGCCGGCAAGAGCTGCGACAAAGCCGCTGCTGCCGTAGGCGACGAGCTTCAGCCGGTTCACGCGAAGGCCGGTCATATAAGCCGACTGTTCGGACGACCCGATAGCATAGAGGCCGAGGCCGATGGCCGTGCGGCGCAGAAGCACCAGCAATACGACGAGAACGATGACAAGAATGACCGCCGAGACCGGGATGCCCGCTACTGCATAGGTGAGCGCGTCCGACATCGTCTCATCGATGCTGCCTCCAGGCGTTGGCCTCAGAAGCAGGGCGATGCCGCCGAATATGCCACCCGTCGCCAGGGTCGTGACGATTGGCTGCACCCCTCCGTAGACGACCGCAATCCCGTTCACCAGTCCGCAGGCCACCCCGACGGTGAGCACCACCACCATGCCAAGGGCGATCGACGTGGGAGATCCGTGGAGGAGGAAGGATCCCATCACGTTGGTCAGCGCAATGATCGACCCTACCGAAAGGTCTATGCCCTTGACCAAAACGACAAAAAACTGGGCGATCGCGGCGAGCCCAAGCAGCGTCCCCTGGTTTGACCAGATGGTAACCACATAGGTCGAAAAGCCGCGCGGATGAATGGCGATATAGCCAGCGAAAAGTATCACCAGCCCGAGCGCGGCGATCGTTTCCCTGGCATTTTGGCGAAGCCAAGTCATCATGCTTGGACCCCAGCGTGAAGGTGCACGTTCATCGAGGCGGCGATGAGGGCATCGGCGGACAGGTGATCCCCCGTCAGTTCCTTGGCCACACTGCCCCGGTAGAAGACGTACACCCGGTCGCACAAGTGAATGAGTTCTTCATAGTCGGTCGATTGCAGGATCACGGCCATTCCTTCGGCCGCCAGATCCGTGAGCAGCCTGTAGATCTGCGCCTTGGTCGGCAGGTCAATGCCGCGGGTAGGGTCCATCAGCAGCAGACATTTGGGCGACAGCACAAGCCATTTGGCCAGTACCACCTTCTGCTGGTTGCCGCCCGACAGCGTCGCGATGGGATCGTCCAGCGAACCGTAGGTCAGGGCCAGACGTTCGATCAGCTCCTGCAGCCGGGCCTCGCTGGTGCCGTCCAGGTCAAGCAGGCCGAAGGGGGCCCGCCCAAGGGCCGCCAAGCGCATGTTTTGCGCAACAGACATGCTGGGGATCAGCCCCTCGGTCTTGCGATCCTCAGGCACGAGCGCCAGACCGATATCGGATTGTTTCACCCTCGGCGGCTGCAGACCATTCAGCCGCTTGCCATTCAACGTGATGCGGCCCGTCACTCCGCGCAGCACACCGAAGACCGCATGCATGATCTGCTGCTGGCCCTGGGCATCCAAACCGCCGAGCCCGACAATTTCGCCGGCGCGAGCGGCGATCGACACGTCGACAAGCTGGTTTTGCCAACTGACGTTGGACACATCCAGAACGATCGGCGCCGCGTCGGGCACGGGCGGGCGGCGCGGCGGAAACAGCTCCTCCAGCGAGCGGCCAATCATCAGGCCCACGATCTCATCGGTCGTGCGCGCGCCAACGTCGAAGGTCTCGATATGTCTGCCATTGCGGAAGACCGATATGCGGTCGGCGATGGCGTCGACCTCGTGCATGCGATGCGAAATGAAGAGGATCGCGACACCTTGCTCCTTCAGCATTCTCAGGACACCGAACACCGTTTCGACGAGCTCGCTGGTCAACGCCGACGTCGCCTCGTCAAGGATAAGAAGCTTGGGCTTGCGGAACACGGCCTTGGCGATTTCCACGAGCTGGCGTTCGGACAGCGATAGGCCAGAGACTCGGGCGCTGAGCGGGATCGACTTGGCCCCGACAAGATCCAGGGCCTCGCGCGCTTCACGATAAACGCTGCGCTCTATCATCCCCATCCGGGTGCGCGGGGCCGCGAGCACGATATTGTCGCCAACCGAAAGATGCGGCATCAGCGACAGCTCTTGGAACATGCAGACAGTGCCCTGTTCGGCCGCCTCCCGCGGGGAGGAGAAGCGCACCGTCTGCCCGCCGATGGAGATCGTTCCCGCGTCCGGCTGGATGACACCGGCCAACAATTTCATCAGAGTCGATTTGCCCGCGCCATTCTCGCCGAGAATGGCGTGCACCCGTCCCGGCTCGCAGCGGAAATCCACTGCGGTCAGCGCTGGAACGCCGCCGTAGGATTTTGACACCGATTTCAGTTCAACATAGCGATCGGCCATGCGTGCTCCGTTGCTGCCGACCTGGCCGGCCTAACGCCGGCCAGGTCGCGTCATAGCTCAATTGGCGTTGTCGGCCGTCTGGCCTTTCAGCTCATCGGGCGTGAACACGGGGAAACACTGCGGAAAGCCGGTGGCCGTGTAGAAGGTCTTTGGCAGATCGGGGAAAAAATCCTTGCCTTTCGCCAGATCCGCATTGTTCTTCTGGGGGATTGGCAGGAACACCTTCTGCGGCAGCGCATTGCCCTCCAGCAACACGACCGAGGCCTCCAGCGCCATAGCGGCCAGGGCCGGCGCCTGTGCCGCCGTGATGCCAGGATACTTGCCCTTGTTGACCAGCATGCGCGTGCCATTGCCGGCATCGAACCCGACCGGGACGACCGGGTGCTTCGCGGCGGCCATCGCCTCGAGTGCGCCAACCGAGCCCTCTTGAACGACAATGCCATCAAAATTGCCGCTGGTGGCAATGGCGTCGGATGTCACTTTCGAGGCGGTGCCCACATCCCAGTCGCCCTCGACCTTGACCACCTTTAGCTCGGGATATTTGGAGAAGACCTCGCTGAATCCCGCTTGGTTGTCACGATCGACGCTGTTGCCCGGGACACCGTCGATTTCGAGAACCTGGCCCGAGACATTGCCCTTCTTGGCCTTGATGCCATCAACCACGGCCTGCGCCTTGATCCGGCCAAGTTCGACCTGGTCTTCGTTGATCTGCACGACCTGGTCGGAGTCGAGCACATTGTCATAGGTGACCAGCACCACACCGGCTTGCTTGGCGCGCCTGACCACTGCATCGAAGGCGGTGGGATTGACGGCATTGATAATCACGGCGTCGTAGCCGGCGGCGATGAAGTTGTCGATCGCCGAGATCTGTGCGGTGGAATCGTTGCCAACCGAAACGATCTTCAGCTCGGACAGCTTGGATTTGATTTCGGGACGGGCGCCCCAGGCTTTGGCGGTCTGAATGGAATTCGCACGCCAATCGTTGCCGACATATCCGTTGACCAGGGCAATTTTGTAGGGTCCGGCCTTCTTCGGATAGGAGATCACCGAGGCACTGTTTGGCGCAGCAGCATAGCAGCCGGGCTTGTAGGTGTCTTGCGCCCAGGCACTGGTGAACATTGCGGTGGATGCAACCAGAGCACCCAACATCAGAAGCGTCATACGTCTGGTCATTTCACTTTCCTCCCTGTTTCTCCAGCGACGCTGGTTTTCAAACTGAAACTGAACTTTCCTGCGCCACGGCTACCGCCGCGGAGGCCAAATTCTGGAATGCGCGCCTGTGGTCCGATCATTGGGTCTGTTCCTCAACGCCGATTCAACGAGACGGCAATGATGATGATGGCACCCTTGATGACCTCCTGAATGCTGGTCGAAAGACCGAGCACGAGAAGACCAAACCCGAGAATACCTATGAAGATCGCGCCGACGACGGAGCCGACGATTGATCCATAGCCGCCAAAGAGACTTGTCCCGCCTATGATCACGGCCGCGATCACATCCAGTTCCAGACCCGCTCCCAGGCTGGGATTGCCAGCCGTGGAGCGGGCTGCGAGCATTAGTCCCGCAAGGGATGCGGTCATGCCGGATAGTACAAAGGCGAAAATCTTGACGCCGTCCGTGCGCACACCGGAAAAGCGCGCGGCAACAGCATTTCCACCGGTTGCATAGACACGTCTGCCGTAGGGCATCTGATGCAGCAGGTAGTAGCCGGCGGCCGTAAGGACGATCGTCCACCAGATCGGTGCCTGTACGCCCAGAAAACTACCGTTCCAGAACAGATCCGAAAAATCATCGTCGACGATCGACACTGGCCGGGTTCCGGTGATGGTCAGCGCCAGTCCGGAGAAGATAGACAACATGCCAAGCGTCACAAGAAACGATGGAATACGCAGTTTCGTAACAAGCACGCCCGACACCGCTCCGATCGCGGCCCCGGCGCCCAACACCAGAAGGGCGGCGAGATAGGTGGGGACACTTTGATCGAGCAGCAACGCTCCGATCATACCTGAAAAGCTGGCAACCGACCCGACCGACAGGTCGATTTCGCCGCAGATGATGACGAACGTCATGCCGATCGCCATCACGGAGACGATGGCTGTGATGCGCAGAACGGCGCTTGCGGTTGAGACCGACGCAAAGTGGGGGGCGAACAAGACGAAATAGAGGGTGATCGCCAGGAAGATCACATAGGTGATGTGATCGCGGAAAAAATTCATCGCACTTGCGCGCATCGGCATCGAGGACGGTTTCATGCTGCAACTCCCTGAGCGCGTACGCTGGTCTGTCTGGCGGCCTCGGCCTGCAGCAACGCGCGAAGCCCGGTCTCGTCGTGCGCGCTGCCCATGCTGCGCGTTATCCGCCCCTGCGCCATCACCAGAATGCGATCGGACAAATCCAAAAGTTCTTCGAGTTCCGAAGAAATGAGCAGCACGGCGACGCCATCGCCTGCCGTGCGGCGCACAAGCTCGCGCATATCGCGCTTGGCGTTGACATCGACGCCGGAAGTTGGCTCATCGAGGATCAACAGCTTCGGTTTCATTGCCAGCCATTTTGCAAAGACGATCTTCTGCTGATTGCCGCCTGAAAGCTCCTGGGCTTTTTGTAAGGGACCGCGGCACAGGATATTAAGGTCGTCGCGGTATTGTCTGAACAGAGCCGCTATTCGCGCCTTCGCCATCGGTCCAAAGGGACCCGCGAGCGAGAAATCGGAAAGACGGGGAAGCGCAAGATTCTCCTCGATTGAGCGCCCGCCAACAAGCCCCTCGAGCCGGCGGTCTTCTGGAACAAGCGCGACCCCAGCAGTGATGGCCCCGCTGACGCTGCCCAGCCGAACGGGTTCGCCTGCGACACTGATGTGGCCGGATACGTCTGGAAGGATGCCGAACAAAGCCTTGCCCAAGGTCGAGCGGCCGCTGCCGACGAGCCCGGCAAGTCCGACGATCTCGCCTGGATCGATCGAGAACGATATGTCGGACAGCTTGCGCGACGTGGCTAGATCGCGGACCTCAAGAGCCGGCGCCCCGACCGACGTTGCCGGGCGGCGTTTTGTGCGCGCCGCTGCGGTCGGCAAAGGCGCGTCGCCCCTCGGCCGCGACATCATCGCAGCGATATCCTCGATGGATGTCTTGCTCGGATCAAGTGGGCCAACCAGTCGGCCATCCTTGATGATCGAGATGCGATCCGAAAGCCGCAGCACATCGGCCATGCGATGGCTGATGTAGACGATACCGATCCCGTTTTGCTTCAGCTGACCTATGGTGCGAAAAAGCGTTTCTTCCTCGTGGATGGTCAGAGATGAAATCGGCTCATCCATGACGAGCAGCTTGGCGCCCCGCGAGATCGCCTTGAGGATCTCGACCATCTGCCGTTGGGCGAAGGCCAGATCGCCCACGCGCGCGGAAGCGTCAAGCGAGAAGGCGTACCGCTCGATCAGAGCCTGGGCATCACGAACCATTTTTCTGCTGTTGATACGCCGGCCAAAGGAGAGGGGCTCGCGAAGGACGAAGAGGTTTTCGGCAACCGATCGGTTAGGCAAGACGCTCAGTTCCTGGAAGATCATTGCAATACCGCGATCGATCCTCTCGCGAAGCGACAAGCTGGTGACGTCCTCTCCGGCGAACAGAATGCGGCCTTCATCCGTTCGATAGGCTCCCATGAGAATCTTCATGAGCGTCGATTTGCCCGCACCGTTCTCGCCGAGCAGCGCGTGCGTTTCACCGGCCATGACCTCGAACGAAATATCAGACAGCACGCGGTTCGCGCCAAACGACTTGCTGATGCGTTGCATCGCTACGATCGCGTTCTGAGACGTTGAAGTTTTCGCTTCGGCCATGACGATTTTCTCGATCGCTGGGGGGCGTCGGCGGACTGCTGGAGCCCGCCGACGAAAAGTGGGCTAGAAGCACTCGCCGTTGCAGATTTTTACCACCGAGGCGGGAGCATCTTCCTTGGTGACCTGCTTGAGGGCACTGAGAAGGTCGAGCTTCTTGACGCGCAACGTCGGCACCGAAATGTATGGCGGGACGTCATGTCCAAGCAACGCAAGCGCGGCCGCCTTGGCCTCGGCGACGCCCTGGTCGTAGGGACGCTGCGCGCCAACGGCCAGAAACTCGCCACGTGCAACGTTCAGTGCGCTGTCAGCGGCAATGTCATTCGTGGTGACGACAATATCGCGGCCGAGTGTCTTTGCCGCAGCCACGACTTGCTGGGCGGGCGTGTCCCAGGCAACGAAAATACCCTTCATGTCGGGATGCGCCGTCAACATTGCGGTGGCAACCTCGTAGGCCTTCTCTGGCGCCGTGAAGGTGCCGACATCCGCGACCTTGATGTCGGGATGTTCACCGAATGCCTTCAAGGCACCGACCTTGCGGGCCGCGACGGAGTAGTAATAGTCATAAACCAGCGTGATGATGCCGACCTCACCCTTGCCACCAATCGCCCCGACAAGTTCCTGCGCGGCGAAATAGGCGTTCTTCTCATTGTCGGAGGCGACAACGGTCACATAGTCCTTGCCCGGCGCCATATCGACCGGGACGTTGTCCATGAAAACCAGCTTGATGCCGGCTGCCGCCGCCTTCTTGTAGGCTTCGGACTCAGATTTCGGATCGATCGGAATCGAGAAGATCACGTCCGGCTTGCGGGCGGTCATCTGCTCCAGATCGCTGATTTGCTGGCCGGGCTGGAACTTGGCGTCGGTGGTTCCGACGACTTCGATACCGAGGTCCTTGAGCGTGTTGCTGATTCCGGCGACCTGCAACTGAGGCCAACCGGCATCCATGGTGTGCATCACCAGTCCAGCGGTAAACTTTCCAGCCTTGAGCTTGGCAAGGTCCTCATCGGAGAATTTCAGCACGTCCGGCGACACCGCCGGCGGACCGTCCGGGAAGCCTGGGACGGGTTGACCCCTCGGCGATAGGGGCAGCGGCTCGAGCAGAGCTTTTGCTTCCGGTGGGATGGTGTCATCGGCGAGAGCCGACGATGCGGCCAGTCCCGATAGCGCCAAGGCCAAGGCGGCCGCCATAAATCCACGATAGTGCATTTCATTCCTCCCGATCATATGAAACGGCCGTAGCGGCCGGGTGGCGACCTGGCTGGTCGTACTGGTTGGGCGCTGTTCAGCGTCCGTAAGGCATCAATGCCGCCGTGGCGGCACCCGAATAATTCACGTAGACTGTCTTCTTGCGCATGTAGCTCTCGAGCCCATGCACGCCGTCGTCACCGCCCAGTCCGCTTTCGCGGAAGCCGACATGGAAACCCTGCAGCATTTCCGGCCCAATCCGGTTCACGTAGATCTCACCGAACGAAACCTCGTTGACGGCGTTCATGACGCGGCCCAGATCATTGGTGAAAAGATAGGCCGACAGGCCATAGTTAGTGGCATTGGTGATGCTGACGGCCTCCTCGAAGGTGTCGAAGGGCATGATCGGCACGACTGGGCCGAAGATTTCGCGCGTCATTATCGGCATGTCAGCCGTCACGTCGGTCAGTACGGTCGGATTGAGCCAGTAGCCGCCATCGATGGGCGCCTTGGTCGGGCGTCCGCCGGCGAGAGCAAGCCTCGCGCCGCCCGCTACGGCTTCCGCAAGGACCGCCTCGACTTTTTCCAACTCTTCACGACTGACTTTCGGGCCGATATCGGTATTTGCCTGCATCGGATCACCGACGACGAGCGACTTGGAGAATTCCACAAAGCGTGTGACGAATTGGTCGTAAATCGAACGGTGAACGAGCGTCCGTTCGTTGCATATGCAGACCTGTCCGCAATTCATGTATCGCGACGTTGCTGCGGAACGAACCGCCAGGTCGAGATCGGCATCAGCCAGGACGATGAATGGCGCCTTGCCGCCAAGCTCCAGCGAAACAGGCGTCAGGTTGCGCGAAGCATTCGCCATGATGCGCTTACCGGTCGGTACGCTTCCAGTCATGGTGATGAGGTCGACGCCGGGTTCTGTGCAGAGCACTTCGCCTATGGTTTCACCTCGTCCCGTTATGATGTTCACGACGCCGGCCGGCACGCCCGCTTCGACAAAGATGCGAGCCATTTCGAGCGCCGAAAGTGGCGTGTCTTCATGCGGTTTGAGGACGATGGTGTCGCCGGCGATCATGGCGGGCGCCACCTTTCGACTGACCAGGGCGCTCGGGTAATTCCACGGAATAATGGCGGCGACCACGCCTACCGGCACACGCTGTATCCAGACCTGCTCTCCCGCGTAGTCGGATGGCAGGATTTCACCTTGAATGCGACGGGCAAACTCGGCGTAGTAATCGAAGAACTCGGCCGCGCCGCCGACTTCACCTATTGCTTCATTGATGGGTTTGCCTTGTTCCCTGACCACCACCTCGGCCAGATGTCGAGCGTTCTGCCGGATCAAGACCGCGATCCGCTTCATGATCGCCGCACGGGCAAGAGGCGCTTTGAGCCCCCAAGCCTTCTGCGCCTTACGCGCGGCCTCTATCGCCTGGCGAGCCTGATCCGGGCTTGCCTCGGGCACGTCGACAAAGGCCTTGCCATTGGCCGGATTGATCACCGAACGCGTGCCGGCTTCGCCGGTGACAAACTTCCCGTCGATCAACATGAGATAGGATTTCTTGTCTTCTACTTCCATGGTTCAATCCGCTTCCGCGTGCGTTGCAGGCGTGCCGACGCCTAAGGGTTGGATTTCGCCGCAGCCATCTGGACCGCGAACTCGATCGCTTCGACCAGACTGTCCTCATTCGCGATGCCCCTGCCGGCGATATCGAAGGCCGTGCCGTGGTCGACGGAGGTGCGGATGATTGGAAGGCCGAGCGTGACATTGACGCCAGAGAGCGCTTTCCACTCACCGGTCACGGGATCGACGTTGAAGCCGAGCAGCTTCACCGGGACATGGCCCTGATCATGATACATCGCGACTACGGCGTCATACTGGCGGGCACGCAGCTTGACGAAAACCGTATCTCCCGGAACAGGCCCGAATACAGTAAAATCGGTGGATTTGTAGGAGGCGACGACCGGGGTCGTGATGTCGATATCCTCACGACCGAAAATGCCGCCTTCACCGGCGTGCGGGTTGAGCGCGGCGATCGCAATGCGGGGATGGGCAATGCCGAGGCCGCGCAACGCCTCGACCGTCAACTGGATAACCCGCCGCAGCCGAGGTTCGGTCAGTTTCGACGGAACCTGGGCCAGCGCCACATGGGTCGAGACATGGCTGACGCGAAAATCGCCATGGGCGAGCATCATCACGGAATCGCGGGCGCCTGTCAGTTCTGCCAGCATGTCGGTGTGACCGGCATAATGATAGCCGGCCAGATTGAGCGCCTCCTTGTTGAGGGGAGCCGTAACGATGCCCGCAATTGAACCGGCCTGCGCCAGGCGAACGGCTTTTTCGATCGCCAGATAGGCGAGGCGCCCGCCTTCCGCCGACAAGACGCCTGTCTCAATAGGTGTGCGTTCGGGGCCGGCTTCGAGAATGGCTAGCGGCGGAAAAACCCCGGTGGCCGAAGCCGACGGCTGTTCCTCCTCGATGCGCCCGGAAATCGACTCCATCGCACGCATCGCGTTGACGCTGCCGATTATGAGGAGGGACAACGATCCGTCGGCAAGGCGCGGTTTCAGCCGTGCGCATGCCTTTGCGATGATCTCGGGGCCGATGCCCGCAGGATCACCCATTGTGATGCCGAGTCTTGGACCAGACATGAACGCCTCTATTCGGTCAATTGTGATCATCTTCTAATCCTTATCACCATCAATGCGCAATAGTTTTCTTTCGCGGTCATTCGTGATCAACGGTGGGGTGAAGATCGGCATGTTTTTCAGCCCCTCCGAGGGGAGGCGAGCCCATATCCCCGGGCTGCTGAACCGTCGTTTGACGTGATTTGACCGGCGGAAATGACCCGGCCCCATGCCTTTGGCCGGCGACGGTCTTGATCAGCGATGGGCTGGAGTCGCGAGCCTGCAGAAGAGGGCGCTGTCGCCGAATGCGCCAGATTTCGAGATTGTGGCCAGCCCCTTGAAAACACCGCCTTCGATCCTGGAAATCGGAAGCCCCGGCTCGATCTCGCTCTCGACCGTGAGTTCGACGACGCCGAGGCTGGAGCACACCGATCGCAATGTTTCACCGCCGGTGACGAGCAGCGTTCCGGGCTTTGGCAAGCCGTCGAGAAGCGAGGCAAACACCTTGCCGATATGATCTGCCACCGCGTGGCGATCTCCCGATGCAACGACGGTGACAACCGACGGCGCACCTCGCATGATCCGTTTCGCCAAATCCCTTTTCGCTTTGTCGATGTCGCGTTCCACGACGATATGCGCATCCGCATTCTCGGCGGCAAAAAAGGCCACCTGTCCCGCTGTGACTTCGTGATTTGTGCCGACAAGGCCCAGGAATGGGGCGGGCAGTGCCGGAACAGGCTTGTGTGGTATGCTTAGGTGTCGTGCCAGCGCTGCAGCGAGGCCGCCCGTACCAACCCAGAGCGTCCGCGGCGCGCTCGCCGTTGCAACGATTTCGTCCAGGTCCTTGTCCGTTTCGGCGTCGTAGAGGGTGATGAAATGAACTGGCCGCGCCCCCGGTATCGAACGTCCAGGCGAAAAGCGCTGACCCAGGCCGGCGACGATGTCGGGACCTACCATTTCGGACCGGTCGAGCCGCCATTGACGCCCAAGACGTGTAACGCGGCCCTGAAAGGGGAACGCGGGTGCCAGAACAACGCGCTGGTACCCACCCTCGACGATGCAGGCTTCTATTTCGGCGATGACGTGACCGCGCAGAAGGCTGTCGATCTTCTTGAAACTCAGTTGTCCGGCGGCAAGCCACGGCGCGTACCTCGAATGTCTCGCGACGGCCGTTGCCTCGGCACCCTCACGTGTGGCGATATCGACAGCCAAACGCCCCGAGAGCGCACGATCCAGTTGCCAGCTCACGCCGACACCGCGGCCTGGCGAGGCGAAGCAAACCGCGCTGTCCAGGGCGCCGGTCAGGTCGTCCGCGATGATCCGGATATCGACAGTCTCAAGAGCGCTCAACTGAAGAACCCGGACGGCTGACGCGCACGACGCGGACGTTCACATCGAGCGTCCGAAGATTGGTGAGGTTGGTCTGATCGATGCCGTCATCGGTAATGATCTGGTGGATGTCGGCCAGGCGGCAGATGGTGCAGAAATTGGGAGTGGTGAATTTGGAATTGTCGGCAAGCACGACCACCCGGCGTGCCGCGGCGATCATCGCCTGCTTCATCGCCGCGACCTCGAGCGAGGTCTCCGTGAGCATGTCCCCGGTGATGGCATGCGTGCCCAGAATTGCCACATCGGCGTGGATGGTGCGCAGGAAATTCTCGCCCGGCTGGCCAACCAGAGTTAGGGAACCCGGCTTGCAGGTGCCTCCAAGCATGACGAGGCGTACTCCCGGCACGGTTGCGAGTATCTGCGCGATCGCCAGACTGTTGGTGACGGCAGTAAGCGCAATGGGTGCAGCCGCGATGGCGCGGGCGACTTCCAGAACAGTCGTGCTTGCGTCGAAAATGACACTCTGGCCGGGGCGAAGTTCCGACATCATGGCCGCACCTATGGCCTCCTTCTCAGCCCTGGCGAAGTGTGCGGCAGTGGCGAGATCCGGCTCGAAGGTGGCGAGTTCCGTGCGTTGAAGCATTGCTCCGCCATGCGTTCGCTCCAATGCTCCCTGCCGTTCCAGTGTCTCGAGGTCGCGCCGGATGGTCGAAGGTGACGCGCCGATGAGATCGATGAGTTCCTGAACGCCAACGGTTCCTTCCCGTTTAAGGCATTCGAGAATGAAAGCATGGCGCTTGGCTGGGATCAGATCGACCCGTCCACGCCCGCCATCGTCTTCCCATGACCCGGCGGACGCTGACGGCGCCATATCTTCCACCGTTGATTTTCGAACATTCCTTGCCACGTTCCTATCTCCGCACAGTGCAGCAACACGCTCGCCGGAATCATGGCGAGCCCAGCATCGCGAATATCACGAATCCATTCGGCGAGCCCACTGGTTTGTCATGGCGATGAGCGAATTCCAATCGCTTTTGGCCTTATTAGAATTATTTTGACTGATTTTGACCATATGTGATAAGCGATGATCGTCAATCGTCGTCAATTGGCGCTGACAAGTGCGCAGTTCTTGTCAAAAAATGGGAATTAAGTCAGCGATTCAGAGCGCTTGGCTCTGTTGCGAACCGGGTTGGAGGAACCATGTCTTTCTTGTCGAAGCTGAAATCGGCGCTTGTCGGCGCCGCTGCCGCGGCCTTCTTGTCAACGGCGGCTGTCGCTGCCAATGAACCCACGGTCGGCGTTGTCGTGCCGACCCTGGATGCGCAATTCTGGAACAGCTATGTCGCCTTCATGAAGAAGGGAGCGGATGAGCTTGGGGTAAAGCTCGTCGTGCTCAATGCCGACAACAAGCCCGACCAGATGGTCAAGTCGCTAGAGGACTTGGTGGCCCAGAAAGTTGACGGCATTGTTTTCACACCCTATTGGGCCACTGCCGCTCGCGGGCTTACCTTGGCGAAGGAAGCCGAGATACCGGTCATCCTCACCGACAGCTACCCGGATTTTTCGCCTCAAACCGAGCGTTTCCCCAATTACATCGCCTTTATCGGGCCGAGCGATGAAGACGCCGGATACCAAATGGCCAAGGCGCTGTTCGCCGCGATCAAGCCGGGGTCGGATGGCAAGAAAGTGATCGGCGTGGTGAACGGCACCGCCGGCACCTCGGTCGCCATTGATCGTCGCAAGGGGCTGGAAGACGCTCTCAAGGAAGCGCCCGATGTGCGCGTCGCCGGCGAAGTGGATGGCAATTTCGTCCGTGATACGTCACAGACCGCGTTTGAATCGCTCTTCCAGGGCAATCCGGACATCACCGGCGTCTGGGCTGCGAACGGCGGCACTGCGACCGGCGTGATGGCTGCTCTCGAGAATCACGGGAAGGCGCCCGGCAAGGACGTTATGGTCGTCGGAATGGATCTCAACCCTGAGAATGTCGATGCGGTAAAGTCCGGCGACCTGCTTTTCGATATTGGCGGCCATTGGCTTCAGGGCGGCTTCGCCCTTGTCGCCCTTTTCGATCAGATCAAGGGTATGCCGGTTCCTGCGGGCGCCGACAATGTCAAGCTGAAGCTGCTGCCGCTGACCAAGGATCGCGTCGCGCAGTTCGAGAAGGACTTTCCTGGCGGCGTGCCGACATATGATTTCAGACAGCACTCCCGCTTCTACAACAAGGACGCCAAGCCAGCCGTTTTCGAGATGCAATATAGCAACTGAACGTACGGTTGGACCTGCCTGCAATCCTCCGGTTGCGGGCAGGACCTGCCTGGCATTTGGGCGTATTCAATTCATGACACTGACTGCGAGCGAGCTGCGCAAGAGCTACGGCCAGACACGCGCCGTAGATGGCGTATCGGTGGTGCTTCGGCCCGGTATGGTTCACGCCATCGTGGGCGAAAACGGAGCCGGCAAATCGACGACCTTGCGTATGCTTGCTGGCGCGGAACGGCCTGACAGTGGCGTCATGACCTTGGATGAAGCAAGCTATGCGCCACCAAGTGTCATCGGTGCGGCGGCCCTTGGCGTCTCGCTTGTATACCAGGAAATCACGATCAACCGTTCGCTGACCGTTGCCGAAAACATCTTCATCGATCGCCTGCGGCAGTTCGCCGGCCCTCTCGGTTTTATCGACCGCAGACGTATGGAAGCCGCGTCGCAAACGATCCTCGAACGGATCGGCGCGCAAATATCGGTCTCTGCCGACACAGGCCGCCTCAATCTCGGCGAGCTGAAATGCATCGAGATCGCCCGAGCGCTGTCTACAAGTCCGAAAATCCTCCTTCTCGACGAATCCACCGCCTATCTCGATCATCGAGAGGTTCAGGCCGTCCTTCGCGTCATCAGCGAACTCAAGGGGCAGGGGATGACTGTAGCCTTCGTTTCTCATCATCTCGACGAGGTGCTCGCCGTCGCCGATGAATTGACGATCCTGAAAGACGGGCAGTATGTCGGAACCTATCGCACGACCGAGATCGAGCCCAATGAAATTCATCGCCGCATGGTGGGGCGCGAGCTCGCGAGAAGCATCTATCCGCCGCGGCCGCCGAGAGATCCAAGCAAGCCTGTTGTCTTCGAAGCCTGCGAGGTCGCCGTTGGACGCGAACTCGGCGGCGTCAGCCTGAATGTGCATGCCGGCGAAATCCTCGGCCTTGCCGGATTGAAGGGCGCTGGCGCCGAGGCGCTGTTCGCAGCCATTTGCGGCGACTTGCCCTTGCGTGGTGGCTCGATGAAGCTTGCGGGTGGTTCTTATGCGCCGTCGAGTCCGACTTTCGCCTGGGGACAGGGCGTCGCCTACCTGCCGGGTGACCGTCACAATGAGGGCCTGATCGCCGACTTCAGTATCCTCGACAATCTGGTGATGGCCCGCCCGCCGCATCATGGGCCGTTCTTTGATCGCGCCGCTGCCACTGCCATCGCGGGTGACCTGATCGCCCAGATCGGCATCAAGACACAAAGCGTCGATTCGTCCTGCCGTTCGCTCTCGGGCGGCAATTTGCAAAAGGTGGTGATCGGCAAATGCCTGGCTGTCCAGCCGCGCTTGCTCCTGCTCAACAATCCTACACGCGGGGTCGATATCGGCGCCCGAACGGAAATCTATCGCCTCGTCAGGCAGAAGGCGGCGCAGGGCCTCGCCGTGATCCTGTCATCAGAAGACATGCCCGAACTGATCGGTATGTCGGACCGCTTGCTGGTGCTCCGGCAAGGACAAATTACGCATCGCATCGAGACGGCAGCCGATGCCACCGAGCATGACATCATTGGACATATGGCCTGACCATGGAAACGAACGTGACCTCGATCGCCACCAAGACACCGAACGCAACCAGGGAACCCGGCGTCAATGCCAAGTTCGAAGTCGTCAAACGCGGCGTTCCGCTTGCCATGCTCGTCCTGCTCATTGTGATCTTCTCGATAGCCTCGCCACGCTTCCTGACCTTCAGCAACCTTCTCATCGTGCTTCAACAGGGCACGGTGCTGCTGGTTGCTGCGCTCGGCATGACCTTCGTCATCATGGCCGGTTCAATCGATCTTTCGGTCGGTTCAATTGTTGCACTCGCGGCATTGGCAGCCGCATTGACAGCTGACAGCCTTGGCGCCGCGGCGATCATTCCCGCCATTGCCGTCGGTGCTGTTGCCGGATTGATCAACGGCGTTCTCCTAGCCAAAGGCAAGGTGCCGTCCTTCATCGCAACCATGGGAGCGATGGTGGTCTATCGCGGCATCGTGCTGCTTTTTACACGTGGCGCTCCTGTCTCGATCGAGGATGAGCAATTCCTTGATGTCTATACCAATCGGACTTTGGGCATTCCGCACTCCGTGATCATTGGCCTGGTGCTGATGGTTGTCGCGTATGGCATCATCAACAGGACGGTGTTCGGGCGCGAGGTTCGCGCCATAGGCGGTGGGGAACGTGTCGCCATTCTAACGGGCATTCAGGTCGCGCGCGTGAAAATCTATATGTATGTGCTTCTCGGTGCCTTGTGCGGCATTGCCGGCTTGCTACAAGCCGCGCGCGCCATGGCCGCCACCGCCCAACTCGGGGAGGGGCTTGAACTGGACGTCATAGCCGCGGTGGTCGTCGGCGGAACACCATTGACTGGAGGCGTAGGCAGTGTTGTCGGTACCATGCTGGGCGTTTTGATCATCACTCTGCTTTCCAACGGCATGAACATGGCCGGTGTCGATCCGTACCTTCAGAATATCGTCAAGGGTACGGTTTTGGTCTGCGCCGTATTCGTGACCATTGATCGCAAGAAGATCGGCATCATCAAGTAAGCGTCGAACTGCGGTTGGGCGAGATCTCGCGCCTTTCTGATCTTCGTGCACTCGACGTTGTATCTCCAGTCTGCTGGCGAACTCGCTGCTGGTCGCCGTCCGTCGCTCTTCCAGCCACGTACGCCATGGTGCGGTTGAAGGGTGGCGGTCGCTTCCTGCCGGCTTTCACGCAGCCGACCTACGTGGCGTAAGCGGTTCGCCCAATTTGACTCAAGAAGCTGATACAGCATTTGCTGATCATATTTATTTTGAAACGAATGGCAGCTTTGCGCCTCCGTCCGCTAGTTCGGGATGCCTTTGCCACTACCCAAAGGCAGACGTCACCCGAAAGCCGTTCCCTCTGGGTAAAAAAGCCGCGTTACCTCTTTGGCCAGCTCATGGGTTCCGACAGCGCCTGCATAACGTGGAGCTCAAAAGCGCCGGGCGCGTGGCTGGCCTCAGCCAACTGCCGGGCATCCCACTCTCGGACAATGCTGCCCTCGGCCAGAAGCACCGCGCGGTTGCAAAGGGCCGGGAACGGCTTCCACGATATGGGTGGAGATGATGACCGCGTGGCTGCCCCTCAGTGCGATGGCACGGATGATGCGCTTGACCTCAAAGGCGGCGAGCGGATCGAGGCCATTCAGGGATTCGTCGAAGATGAGCAGCGGTGGCGCGCCGAGCAATGCGGCGGCAATGGCAATCTTGGCCTGCGTGCCAAGCGAATATTCGGCAATCGGCCGTTCGATCCAGCGCCTCAGCCCCAATCTCTCGACAACATCGACGCCAGGCCAGTCATTCTCCGTACAGCCACGGACCGACGCGACGAACTGGAGATATTGCCGTCCGGTGAGCGCTGCCGGCAGTTCAGGCGGATCGATGGCCAGACCGAAGCCGGCCTTGGCGGGCTCCGGCGCGCTGGCGAGATCGAGGCCGTCGATCGCCACACTTCCCTGGAGCAGCCGGATCTGACCGGTGATCGCCTTCAGCAAGGTGGATTTTCCTGAGCCGTTTGCGCCGAGCAGGCCAAGGATGTCACCCCGATCGAGCGTCATCCCGATGCCGGCGACAACTGGTCGGCCCCCATAGCCGGCGCCGAGCCCGCGAACCGCGAGTATCTCGACAGATCGACACTGCTATCCATGGCGATATCTCCGTTGCGCCCGGTGCCACAGGAACAGGACAAGGGCGGCAAAGCCGATCAGCACCGTGCGCCCATATTCGAGCGACTCGTAGCTGGTGTAGGCGATGCTGCCGAGGAAGCTCAGCGCGGCGACGAATGGCGAGGTCATGAAATAGGCGGCAAACACCGCATAGGCGCCGTTCAGCGCCAGCAGCCAGAAGCCGCTAGCGAGCGGCAACGCCCAGGCCGACGGCTCAGCCGCCAGGGCAGCAACTGCCGGCAGGAGAAAGTAGGCGACCGACAATTGCAGGGGCAGCCGCGCCAGGCGCAGCCAGGCCCTGGTGAAGCCGAGCGGAGCCGTGCGCAGCACTGGCGAGTCGAGCGGATGGAAGCGCGCGCTCAGCATGAAGACGAGAAGGCCGCCGGTCAGGCCGGCCATGGCCGCCGGCACGGCATCGTGACGAACGAAGCTGATGGAGGCAGCAACAACCGTCGCGAAACCAAACAGGATGGCTGCTCCCACCAGCCGCCATGAAAGTACTATGCGGCCGGCGGGTAGATCCCAGGCCCAGCTGGAGAGCCAGGCCGGCGTCGAACGATCGACGGCACCTAGCAAGGGGCGGCGCCCGTCCGGATCCCTTGCGAGATCGGCAGTGTCGGCGTCGACCAGGTCGCGCGCGCTCCGCAGGCACAGGACGGCTGTCGCACAGAAGCCGGCGCCAAACAGGATCGCGGCGCCGAGACCCCAGGTCGCCGCCAGTGGTTTTGCAATGACGAGACAGCCAAGGCCTACTGCTGCTGCGACGATGAAAACAATGGGGACGCCCAGCGCACACGCCGCCACCGCCGCCATGCGCCGGCGCTCCCGAAGCGACAGCGGCAAAGCCTTCAGGAAAGGCGCGAAGGCGCGCGACAGGCAAAGCCTGGCGAGCGCGTTGCCAGCGAAGCCGCCAAGAATGAGAAGCGCGCTCGGCAAACCAAGCAGCCACAGCGCCTGCTCCTGCCGCAGCGTGGCCGCCCGGCCTGCAACGCGACAACGACGTCGGCCATGGCGTAGGCAAAAAGGGCCCAGCCACCAAGCCCGATCCAGGCAAGGTCGCGGCGGCGCATCGAGCGCAAGCCAGCCGAGAGTTCGCGCCGGAGCAAGGTCAGGACAAGCCCGTCGTGCCGCATTGTTCCATCTTCGTGATCGGGCCTCAAAGCCGGTTGGATATCGACATAGGTCGGTGACGATTGTGCCGCCAGTAGGGCCGTAGCGGCTCAGCCTCCCACAGGGGTTTGGCGGTTACATTCTTCAGCGCCATCAGGAGATAGCCCTGCATCGTCGCCTGAAGGCTGGTCGTGGCGGTGCGCACCCCGCCGTCGCGTCCTTCACCGCCGCTTGGTCAAAGGGTTTGGCTGTTTGTGCCGCCGCCACAATGGTGCGCGCGGCACGCAGTTCGCGCAGTGCCTGGAAGGTGCGAGCGCCGTTGTCGCGCAGCACGCCACGGAACTCCTTCCTTACCTCGGGCGGATAAGTGCTGGCAATCTCCGACAACAGCACGCGCGCCGCCGCGCCCTTGCGCAGGCCGTGCAAGGCATAGCCGAGCAGGAAGAAGTTGACCCCGAGCGAAAGGGCGAGCACCACCAGCGTCGCCGTCCATATCCGGGAACGCTTCAAAGCGAGCCCTCCTCTGCCGGATCATCCGGGACACGCCATAAGCCAGCGACGATCCCGACGCCAGCGCCAGAAGCTCCATATCGGACGGATCGTCCTGCAGCCGCGCCGCCTGGTAGCCTGCCAGCGTCGCCGCTATGAGCGCGGCAGCAGCGCAGGCGGCAAACCCGGCCCGACTCAAGAGCAGGCGCGGCAGGAAGGACGGCCGGCTCGAACCGGCTTCGATGCGGGCTAGCACCTTGCGCGCCAGCGCCTGATCGTCTGCCTCGGCCAGCGCCGCCTCGAGCACGAGACGGTCGAGCGCGGCATCCGGATCGTCATTCCGCTCCGCCGCCATCAAGGCCAGCGCCTGCTGGCGGAAAGGCGCCGGCCATGTTTCGACGGTATCGAGGTCGACTTGCCGCAGCCGGACGGTCCGACGAGGATGACGAACTCACCGGACGCGATGTCGAAAGATACGTCGAGGATAACCTTCGCCTTGCCAAGGGCTCTCTCGACGCCCGATATGGTGACCGCACTCATTAGTGTTGTCCTCAGAAAGAGACCTTGTCGCCACCCTTGAGCTGCAAAATCTGCCGCGCCTCGTCAGGGGTGGCCACCGAGGCACCGAGCCCCTCAATGATCTGGCGGACCTTCTTCACCTGCTCGGCGTTGGATTTCGCCAGCTGGCCCTTGCCGATCCACAGCGAGTCCTCCAGCCCGACGCGCACATTGCCTCCAAGCGCAATCGCCTGGGTGGCGATCGGCAGTTGGCTTCGGCCTGCGCCCAGCACCGACCAGTGGTAGTCCTGCCCAAACAGGCGGTCGGCGGTGCGCTTCATATGCGCGACATCCTCCGGATGGGTGCCGATGCCGCCAAGGATACCGAACACGCTCTGGACAAAGAACGGCGCCTTGACCAGGCCGCGCTCGACGAAATGGGCGAGCGTGTAGAGATGGCCGATGTCGTAACACTCGATTTCGAAACGGGTGCCGTTCTCCGCACAGGTGCGCAATATGTGCTCGATATCGCCAAAGGTGTTGCGGAAGATGCGGTCGCGCGAGCCTTCGAGATATGGACGCTCCCAATCATGTTCGAAGGTCTTGAAGCGCTCCAGCATCGGATAGAGGCCGAAATTCATCGAGCCCATGTTGAGCGAGGCGACTTCCGGCGCAAAGGTCGCCCCTGGCTTGACCCGCTCCTCGACGCTCATCGTCGCGGCGCCGCCGGTGGTGATGTTGATCACGCAGTCCGAGCGCTGCTTGATCACCCTGAGGAAGGGCGCGAAGGCCTCGGTCGACTGGTCGGGACGGCCATCGACGGGGTTGCGCGCATGCAGATGGACGATGGCAGCGCCGGCCTCCGCCGCGCCGATCGCGGCCTCGGCGATGTCTTGTGCGCTCACCGGCAGATGCGGCGACATTGACGGCGTGTGGATCGAGCCGGTGACCGCGCAGGTGATGATGATCTTGTTCTGGTTCGCCACTTGAAACAATCCTCGTTACTGACAGTGCCTTATTTCACCGCACCCTGAGTGATGCCGGAGATGAACTGCTTCGACAGAACGATGTAGAGCAGCGTGATCGGCAACGCCGCCAGCGTCAGCCCGGTGAATAGCACGCCCCAGTCGGTGGTGAATTCGCCGACGAAGACGGTGAGGCCCTGCGGCAGCGTCTTGAGATTGTCGGAGGTGATCAGCACCAGCGGGAAGAAGAAGTCGTTCCAGATGGGCACGGCGTTCTGGATTGCGACGATGACGAGCGCCGGGCGCGCCAGCGGCAGCATGATCGATCGCATGATGCGAAATTCGCTGGCGCCGTCCATGCGCGCCGACTCTTCCAGTTCGCGCGGCAAGGTCCGGAGGAAGCCGGTCATGATGAACACGGCTGAGGGAATGCCCATGGCGACATAGACCAGCACCAGGCCGGCATAGCTGTCGACCAGGCCCAGTGAATCCAGCTGGATGAACAGCGGAATGATCGCCAGTTTCAGCGGCACGGTCATGCCGCTGAGGAAAAACATCAGCACCAGAGCGCTCAGCCTGAACTGGTAGCGGGCAATCGCATAGGCGGCCATGGTGCTGAACACAAGGATCAGCGCGACCGCGGCCATGGTGATGCCGACAGAATTGGCGAGGTAGCGGATGAAGTTGGTTTCGTTCCACACACGCTCGGCATTGGCCAGCGAAAAGTGAGCCGGCAGGGCGAAGGGCGAGCTGAATATCTCGGCATTGGTCTTGAAGGACGACATCACCATGACGAACAGCGGATAGATCATGATGACGGCATTGACCGCCAGCATCAGCTGGATGGCGCCGTTCTTCAACAGCTCGCCGGGTTCCCTGGTGCCGTTTGTTTCGCTCACAGTTCGATCTCACGACGGCGCAGGTAGCGAAGCGCGATTGCAGTGACGCCTGCAACGATGATGAACATCATCACGGCCAGCGCGCTACCCTGGCCGAAATCCTGGATGCCGGTCGTCGTGGAGCCGAAGGCGGTGCGGTAGAAATAGAGGCCGAGCACGTCGGTGGCGCCGCCGGGCGAACCGGTAAGGCCGGCCATCACATAAGGGATTTCGAACCAGTTGAAGCTGCCGATGAAGGTCAGGATAGTGACGATGGTGACGCTGGGCGCTATCAGCGGCCACACGATCTTGGTCATCAGTACATAGTCGCCCGCTCCGTCGAGACGGGCGGCCTCGATCACGTCCTTGCTGATGCGCTGCATGCCGGCCAAAAGCACCAGAGTCGGGAAGCCGAGCCAGTGCCAGACATTGGCGAACAGGACGCTGCCTAGTGCGGTGTGTTCGTTGCCGAGCCACGGGATGGCGCTGATGCCGACCAGCGCCAATGTCTGGTTCACCAATCCGAACAGCGGATGCAGGAACAGTTTCCACAGGAAGCCGACGATGACCGCCGACAGCACGACCGGAAGAAAGACGATGACCTGGTGGATACGGTGGCCGGGCAGCGCCTTCAGCAAGGCATAGGCGAGCAGGAAGGCGGTGCCGTTCTCGAACACCATCAGCGCCACGAAGGCGATGATGTTGTGCTTCAGCGCATTGTAGGTCCAGTCGCTGTAAGGCTGTTCAAACAACACCTTGCGGAAGTTTTCAAAGCCGATGAATCCGGTCGGCTGCAAGCCGTTGAACTCATAGAAGGCAAGGCGGAAGGCCGACAGCAGCGGCCAGAGCACGAACAACACCATGACCATCAGGGCCGGTGTCAGCAGGGACGCGATCCAGAGTGACCGGCGCCACGGAAAGGCTTTTGTGGTGTGGCGTCGGCCGATGTTCATGTCACTTGCCCTGGAAAGGCTTGTACCATTTGGCGAGGCCGCTGGTCAGGTCGGCGGCCAGCTGGTCCGGGGTGATCGAACCCGACATCATCTTGGTGATGTCGCCCTGCAGCAGCTCCGATCCCGTCGGCTTCTCGAAACGGAAGTAGACGACATTGATATGCGGCATGGCGGTTTCGTTCAACTTGGCGACGTGGGCGAGAAGCTCGTCCTTGATGACGACGCCCTTGATCGGCGAGATGTTGCCGAGCAGCGCGGAGAACTTGTCGCCGAACTCCTTTGTGCCCATCCAGTTGACGAGCTTGAGCGCCGCCTCCTTGTTGGCCGACTTGGCGTTGACGGCATAGCCGCCGTCGAAGAACTTGGTCACCTGCGGGGTGTCGCCGGCCTTGGCCATGGGCGGGGCGACGAAGTCCATGTTGATGGCCGGGTTCTGGGTGCGGTAGCTGGCGATGTCGAAGCTGCCGCCGGCCAGCATCGCCGCCTTGCCGCTGATGAACAGCTGGCCGGCGGTGTCATAGTCGATGCCTTCGAAGCCGGGCGGCATGTAGTCGCGCAGTTCGAGTAGCTTGCCGAGCGCCGCGACATAACGCGGGTCCTTGAAGGTGGTCTTGCCCGACGTCAGGTCGCTGACAAAGTCCTGACCGAGGAACGGGTTGGTGAAGATGGCGACGAACATCTCGTTGAACCAACTGGTGCCCATGCCGTTGGCTAGGGGGTAAATACCCTTGTCCTTGAGCGCCTTGCTGACAGTTATGAACTCATCCCATGTGGTCGGCGGGGTCAGCCCGGCCTTGGCGAAGACGTCCTTGTTGATGAACAGGCCGAGCGTCTGCGAAGCGAAGGGTAGGGAATAGACCTTCTTGTCGGCGCGGTAGGTGCCGGCCACCAGCGCATCGGCCGGCTGGTTGGCGAGCGAAGGCACCGTGGTCAGATCCTGCGGTTCGAAATAGCCGGCCTTTACGAACTGCTCCAGCCAACCGTAAGCATGGGTGTGGATGACGTCGCCGCCCTTGCCGGCGGCCAGCGCCGTCGAGACGATGGTCGGATAGTTCTCGTCCGGGAAGGACTCGAACTTCACATGGATGTCCGGGTTGGCCTTGGTGAAATCGGCGAAAAGTTCATTGTAGGCAGCCTTGTCTTCCTGGCGCCAGGTCCAGAACGAGATGTCGGTGGCATGCGCCACGCTGGCCGCCATTCCCCATGCGAAAGACGCGGCCGCGAGGGCCAGCCCAATCCTTCTCCTGCTCATGTTGCAATCTCCCAATGCGCTTGATGCGCTTTTTACGACCACTATCAAATCATAGTCCTTGCCGTCTGGAAAGATAGTTTGTAAAGTTTCCTAACTAACGAGGATTTGGACGCGGCAACCCGCTTCGTCCGGCGTGCGCGGTGGATGTCGGTGACCCAGAAAATCATTGCAGGCGTGGATATAGGCGGAACCAAGACGCGTATCATGGCGTGCCAGGGCGAGCGCATGATCGCCGACGAGGTGCTGGTGACGGAGGCCTGGCGCATCCGCCAGATGGAGACCGATGCCGAGACGCTGGCCGGGATCGTGGGCAGATTGTGCGGCGGCGTCGCGCCCGCTGCCCTGGCTGTCGGCGCGCATGGCTGCGATACGGATGAACAGTGTCTTCGTTTCCAGGCTTTGCTGGCCAACAGGACTGGCGCTGCGGTGCAGGTCGTCAACGATGCCGAACTGATGGTGCCAGCCGCCGGGCATGTCGATGGCATCGGCGTCGTCTCCGGCACAGGCTCCATCGCGGTGGCACGCACGGTCGATGGCAAGATGCTGGCGGCGGGCGGCTGGGGCTGGATCCTTGGCGACGAGGGCAGCGCACCGGCATTGGTGCGCGAAGCCGCGAAGGCGATCCGCCACAGCCTCGATCGGGGCCAGGATGGCGACCCGCTGATCGCCGCGCTGATGCGAGAACTCGATACCGACGACCAGACCAAGCTTGGCATTCTGCTCAATGAAACGCGTGGTGCTGCGGTCTGGGGCCGTTATGCCAATGCCGTGTTCGATGCGGCGGTCGTCGGCTCAGTTCTCGCCATCCGCGTTATCAGGGAAGGTGGGGCAGGGTTGGCCGCATTGGTCGAGCTCTTGATCGAGCGCGGCGCCAATCCCGCCCTTGTCGTGGCTGGCGGCGGTGTCATTTCGGAGCAGCCGATGCTGATGACGGCATTCGTCGAGGCTATGGCAAAGGTGTCGCCGTCGAGCCAGGTGTTGCTGCTGCGGGAGCCGCCGGTGCTTGGCGGTGTCGCCTTGGCTAGGCGACTGCTCGTGGGCCAGGATCTGTCCCCATCGATGGAGCCATTTGAATGATGAAGCGTATCGGCTACCGCCCGGCGGTGGCGCGCCAGACGGAGAGTCTCGAAATTGGCAGGCGTTCGGTGGCCTTGTCGCTGGACAAGCTGGATCTCAGCACCTTTGCCGGCAAGACGATCGGGCTTGCCGGCATCGGCGCCAGCTACCAGGCGGCGCTAGCCGGTGCGTTCTACCTCCGCGCCTCCGGCATCAGGGCTTTTGCCTATACGCCAACCGATCTTTACGGCCGCACGGATGCGGCTGCAGATGCCTTCATCGCACTGTCCGCCTCCGGGCAGAGCCGCGAGATCGCCGACGTCATGCACGAGGCATCGGGCTCGCCGCGCCTGGCGGTCTGCCGTGGCAGCGACAATCCGCTGGCTGATCTCACCGGCGCGGTGCTGGCAACGGATTCGGGTGCCGACAATGGGGCCAGTTCGACCGGCTATACCGGGACCTTGCTGGCGCTCGGCATGTTGATCGACAAGCTCGCCGGCAACAGCTTCGACTGGGCGCGTTTGCCCAGCGCGGTGGCGACTGTTCTCTCTGGTGCTCAAAGCGCTGCCGGGCAGGCGGCACACCTGTTGCAGGGCAGAACATCCATCGACATCGTCGGTGCCGGCGTCGGCTTCGCCAATGCCGGCGAGGCGGCGATGCTGATCCGCGAGGCGGTTCGGGTGCCGGCCTCGGGCTGGGACACGCTGAACTACCTGCACGGGCCGATGGAATCGCAGGATGCACCAACAGGACTGATCGCCATCGGCGATGGCCGCGAGGTGAAGATCGCGCAAGATGTCGCCGGCTTCGGCTGCCCCTCTTTGCTGGTGACGCGGCGCAGCGATGTCGCTGCAGCCGACAGGCTGGTGCTGATCTCGATTCCGGCGCTCGGCAACGCCATGGCCGATGCCATACTGGAAATCGTCGCCATCCAGCTGGTTGTCGGCGACATGCAGGACGCGGCTGGCCTTACCGATATCGTGTTTCGCTACCGCCAGACCGATACCAAGCTGAAGCCGTGGTCGCCGACAGAAGTCTAGGGAGTCCGTGCATCTTCGATCGCGTTTGACCTTCGCTTTCAGATGATGCTCCTGGAAATTGCCAAACCGCAGAGCAATAGGGCATTCAGGGGTACATACGCGCACTTTTGAGTCGTGCCGGTGATTTCGTGCGCGACCATTGGCAACAGGATTTCAGGCAAAGGTCGAACGGCTGAGATGGCTGCGGAAATCCCCAATCTGACCGACAGCGCCCGCGCTGTGCTGCGCATGCTCGCCGCGCAGGGGCCGGTGACGCGGCCGAAGCTCGGCGCCATGCTCGACCTGTCGAAGCCGACCATGTCGGCGGCGGTATCGGAGTTGAGTGCGCTCGGCCTCGTTGCCTCGCGTGGGATTGAGCGCGGCGCCATTGGCCGCACGGCGACGATCTACGGCATCGGCCCGGGTGCGGGCTACGCAATCGGCATCGATGTCGGCGCCGCCCAGGTGCGCGCCGTCGCCTATTCGATAGATGCGCAGAAGCTGGCATCGATCGAAGAACCCATCCCGGAAGCGATAGCCGGCGATGCCGACGCGGTCGGCGCCGTCGTAGAGTCGGTGGCGCGTGCCACCATGGCCAGGGTCGCCAAGAGTTTTCGCGCGCTGCGCGCCATTGCGGTGGCGGTGCCGCGCATCGTCTCCAACAATCGTTTTGACCGGCCCGGCGGGCCGTCCGCCGTGCTTGGCCTGCTGCGGCGCAGTATCAAAGTGCCGATCATCCTGGAAAACAACGTCAATTGCGCGGCCATCGGCGAGATGCATTTTGGCGCCGCGCAAGGCCACCAGACCTTCGCCTTCCTGCAGGTTGGCGTGCGGGTCGGCCTCGGCTTCATCACCGAGGGACGTTTGTTTCGCGGCGCCGGCGGTGCTGCCGGCGAAATCGGCCGCATGCCGTTTCCATGGTCGGCCAGCGAGTCGCCCCATCGTGAAGGGCTCGAACATTATCTCGGCTCGCGGGCGTTGATCGAGCGCTGCCGTGTCGACTGGCCCGCAGGAGAAGGCGTGCCGCCCGACTCGGCCAAGGATCTTTTTGCACGCGCGCTCGAGGGCTCGCCGCCGGCGGTAGCGGCCGTCGCGCGCCATGGCGCCGATATCGGCAGGCTGGCGGCCGGCTGCATCGGCATGCTCGACCCCGGCCTGATCGTGCTTGGCGGCGGTGTCGGCAGAAACCCGCTGATGACGGAAAACGTCGAACGCGTCGCAGCAGAGCTTGCATGGTCAACACCCATCGCTGTCAGTTCCCTGGGGGATGACGGGACCGCGCTCGGTGCCGTGAAGCTGGCGGTTGATTACACTCTCGGGCTGATGCTGCGCGAAGGGCGTCACCCGGCTGTGGTGCTGCCGCCATTGTCAGAGCTGGAGCGCTAGTAGTGGTCTGATTTGGAAGATACCGCGTGACCAGATCGCTTCTGGAGAACTGTTTGCGACTGCGACTACTACCGTTGCAGAGCGCGTGTCTCGACTCTGGGGGCGAAAAAGTGCCCACGTAATGTTTTGACCTGTTCGTCGGCCAACGTCCCTTGCTGCAGCCCTTGCCCGCGGTCTCCGGGCAGTCGGCCTTAGGTCTTACTAGGTCAGCCCGCCATCCAGCCGCCGTCCACCATCAGGTTGATGCCTGTAACGTAGCTTGCCATGTCGCTGGCGAGAAACAAGGCGGCTCCGGCCACGTCGTTCGGATGACCAAGCCGCGGCCATGGCGTGCGCCTTCGCGAATAATCGAGCGCGTCGGGATCGTTGGCGACACCCGGCTTTCCGGTGACGATTTTGCCTGGCGCAATCGCGTTGCAGACGATCAAATCGCCGGCGTGGTCGACCGCAATCTGCCGTGTCATCTGCACGATGCCGCCCTTGCTCACCGAGTAGGGGAAGTCGCCGGGGCAGGCGACCATGCCGTGCTGCGAGGAAATGTTGATGACACGGCCGCGCACGTCGTTGACCGGTGCCTGGCCGAGCATCTGCATCACCGCCCGTTTCGAGCAGTAGAAGAAGCCGGTCAGGTTGACGCCGATGACGCGCTGCCATTGTTCTGGCGTGGTGTCGATCAGATTGGTGCTGGTGTAAATCGCGGCGTTGTTGACCATCACGTCGAGCCGTCCGAACTGCGTGACCGTCGCATTGACCAGCGCATCGACGGCGCTCCAGTCAGAGATGTCGGTCCGGATGTAAACTGCACCTCCGCCGGCCGAGCGGATCAACTTCACGGTGCTCTTACCGCCTTCGATCGGCTGCTCGACCGTGTCGGCGATGACGACGCTCGCGCCCTCGGCCGCGAATTTCAGCGCGATGGCGCGGCCGATGCCGGAACTGCCTCCGGTGACGACGGCGATCTTGTTGGCGAGCAGGGGCATGGTCCTCAGCTTTCCCGGATGACGATGGTTCCAATTTTCGGGCCGATCAGTTTTCCCTCGCGCGCGATTTCGCGACCGCGCAGGAAGACGCTTGTCAGCCGCGCCTGGACGGTCCAGCCATCGAATGGCGTATAGCCCGCTCGCGACACCTGATCGGCATTGGCGATCGTGCTGGACTGGCGCGGATCGAGGATGAGGATATCGGCATCGTAGCCGGTGGCGATCCGTCCCTTGCGCCGGCCAAGCCCGAAGCGCTCGGCCGGATTGCGGGCGCACAGGCGCACCAGATCGGACAATGCGATCAAGCCTTCATCGACCAGTTTCAGCATCGCCTGCAACAATGTCTGCAGTCCTGGCATGCCACCCGGTATGTCGGCGAAAACCTCGTAGGACGCGGCCTTCTCGGCCGGTGTGTGCGGCGCGTGGTCGGTGGCGACGATGTCGATCAGTCCTGCGCTTAGCGCGGCGCGCAGTGCATCCACATCATGCGGCGAGCGCAACGGTGGCGAGGCCTTCAGTTTGGGGCCTTGTGTCTCGTAATCCGCGGCAGTGAAGAAGAGGTTCTGCGGGGTGGTTTCGACGCTGGCATCGGCCATGCCGCGCAGCCGGCTCCACGTCTCGACGCCGAGTTCGGAATTGATCTGGCGGACATGAATTCTGGTCTCGGCCGAGGCGGCGGCGATGAGCGCCCGGGCGATGCCGTTGGCTTCGGCCAGCGGCGGCCGGCTGGCCTGAAAGGCGGCGACGGTACCGGAGGGGTCGAGCGCTGTGCTGCCGGTCAGGATCGATTGATCGCCAGGCGAGATGCCGATCAAAGTGTCGCTGCCGGCGAAAGCCTTCAACGCCTCGGCCACGGCGTCGGGCGTTGCAAAGAGGAAGTCATCGGGCACATCGGCGGTGAACAGCTCGAACGAGACCGGCGCGAGATCGAGCAGGCCAGGGATCAGCGACAGGTTGCGGCTAACCACGGCCTGCAAGCCGACATCGACATGGATGCGGGCCTCAGTCATCGCCATCTTGTCGGCAAGCTGTTCGGCCGTGGCCGTCCACGGCTCGTCGGTCGGCATGTCGAGCACCGTCGTCACGCCGCCAAGGGCCGCGGCATGCGTGCCGGAGGAAAAGTCCTCCTTGTGCGTCAGTCCAGGCTCGCGCAGATGCGCGTGCGCGTCGACCAGGCCGGGCAGCAGATAGGCACCGGAAGCATCGAAAACGGAACTGGCCGAAGCCGTCTCGCCAGGCTGGACCAGCGCCGCGATACGGCCATCGGTAATACCCACATCGCGCCGCTCGAACCCTTCGGCGTTGACGATGGTGGCTCCCCGGATCAGGGTTTCGAACATGCCGTCTTGCTTCCGTTAGCCGCGCCGCTCGAAGCCGGCATGATTGTCCAGCCAGAACCGGGCAATGTCTTGGCGGCGCATGAAGGCAGCGGCTGGCTTTTTCTTCACGTGCTCGATCACCTCGCGCAGCCCGGATGCTCGGTTGGGTTGGCCCATCCAGCGCGCATGGATGCCGATCGTCAGCATGCGGCCGCCGGTCTCATCGGCCTCGTCGAGCATGTAGTCGATCGCCGAGCGGCAGTCCTCGGCGAAATCGCGCGGATTGCTGTAGCCCGGCGCCACCAGATAGCGGCTGTCGTTGAGCGTCTTGGAATAGGGCACGACCAGGATCTCAGTGCCTTGATGGTCGAGGAAATAAGGCAGGTCATCGTTGCAGGGATCGGAGTGGTAGAGGAAGCCCCCTTCCTCGACGAGCAGATCGCGCGTGTTGACGCTAGGCAGCGAGCGGCAGTTCCAGCCGAGGGGCCGCCTCCCCAGCAGTTTCTCGTAGAGCGCGATCGCTTCATGCAGCTGGCGCCTTTCCTCGCTGCGCTCCATGGTCGTATAATCGATCCAACGCAGGCCGTGGCCGAGCAGATCGTGCCGTCGCGTCTTCATCCATTCGACGAAGGGCGGGTTGCGCTCCAGCGCCACCGCGCAAGCGGAGATGGTGATCGGGATGTCGTAGCGATCGAAGAGTCGTGCCAGGCGCCAGACACCGGCGCGGCTGCCATATTCGAAATGCGTCTCGGTGCCGAGGTCGCGCACCGGCGGGCTCGAGGTGAGATTGTATTCGCCCCAATTGTCGTTGCGGCCGTCTTCGGGCCAGGAATATTCCGAGCCCTCCTCGTAGTTGAGCACGAGGTTGATGGCGAGCTTGACGCCGCCGGGCCAGGTCATGAAGGGTGGGCGCGGACCATAGCCGACGAAGTCGCGCGGCTGGGCCGGTTGCGAGGCAGCGCTCGGCGTCATGGCAAATTCCTCTCAGCTCGTTTCGTTGGCGGCGATCCAGTCCATGTAGGCATGGAACGCTTCCTTGCCGGGACGCGGCCGCCATGCGGTGTCGCGCAGGATGCGGGCGATGTCATAGGCGCCCCACATGCCGCCTTTCAGTCTCACGTCCTGGACGATGTTGGCGTCATCTCCCGATGTCACCTCGACTTTCAGTCCGGGCACGCGTTCCCTTGCCCAGCCGATGATCTCGCCGATGGTCTGGCTGGAGCCGGAGCCGATGTTGTAGTGGCGGTAATTGAGGCGCGGTGCATCGATCAGCGCGAGGATCGCGGCGGCAACGTCGGACGAGGCGGTGTAGTCGCCGACCGGCTCAAGACTGTTCGGCCTGATCGTCTCGCCAGCCAGGGCCATATGCGCGACGCGGTTGGGAACATGACGAAAGTTGCGGCTCTCGGTGGCGCGGTCCATCGGGCCGTAGACCGAAGCAAGCCGCACCGAGACCGCCGACAGGCCGAACAGGTCGGCATAGCGGTTGGTGACTATCTCGGAGGCGAATTTCGAGATGCCGTAGAGCGTCAGCGGCGCGACATAGCCGTCTTCAGGCAACGGCTCGCTGCTCCAGTCGGGGCCATTGTGGCGGTAGACGGATCCGGAGCTGACATAGACGAAGCGCTTGAGACCCGGTCGCGCGCGCGCCCAGTCAAGCATCCGTACGGTGCCCATGAGATTGACGTCGACGATGCGGGCCGGGTCTTCAGCCTCCGGCTGGCGTTTTGCCTCCGAAACGCTGCCGCGCGAAATCGGCGTGATCGTCGCGCCATGCACGATTGCCGTGATGCCTTGCCTGTCGAGAGTAACCGACCAAGCCTTCGGGTCGAGGACATCGGCGGCGATCACCGTGAGCCGGTCGCGCACCGGGGCAAAATGCTTTTCGGCCGCCGCGTCGAGGCCGGACCGGTCGAGGATCACGGCACGGGCTTGCGGATCACGATCCAGCCATGCGCGTGCGACCACGCTCATGACAAAGCCGGTGCCTCCGGTGACGAGCAGTGTCATGCGAACTCCTTTGAAGTTGAGCGAACAGGGTCAGCGCGTTGCATAGCCGCCGTCCACGAGCATGTCGGATCCGGTGACGAAGGATGCGTCCGATGACAAAAGGAAAGCGGCCGCCGCGGCGATCTCATCCGGCTCTGCGATGCGGCCGAGCAGATGGGCGGGGCCAAGGCCCGCATTGGCGGCCTCGAAGTCCGGAAATCTGCGCAGCAGGCGCGCTGTCGCCACCGCGCCCGGCGACAGGCTGTTGACGCGCACCTTGTCCGGCGCGTGGTCGACCGCCATCGCCTTGGCGAGATGGATCAGCCCCGCCTTGGCGGCGCAATAGGCGACGGCATTGGCGGTGGCGACGCGTCCAAACTGCGAGCCGATGAACACCACCGAGCCGCCGCCACCCGCCGCGATCAACGGCACCGCGAACTTGCTCATCAGGAACGCACCGGTCAGGCTGACGTCGAGTTCGCGGCGCCAGGACCGTTCGTCGAGCTCGACGACGGTGGCATTGGTCGATGGCGCGGCGGCGTTGTGCACCAGTCCGTCCAGCCGGCCGAAGCGCTGCCTTGCGATGTCGACGGCGCTGCGTGCCTGCTCCGCATCGGTCACATCGCAGCCGCAGGCGGAAGCGGCGGCGCCGAGCTCATCGGCAAGGGCTTGCGCCGCCTCCAGCTCATAATCGGCGCAGATCACGCCGGCGCCTTCCGCGACGCAGCGCCGGGCAATGGCCGCGCCAATGCCGCTTGCGGCGCCTGCTATGAGGACAGCGCTGCCTTCGAGACGGTTCATCGCGGCCTCCTCAAACCCGTTCCTCGATACGTTGCATGACCGGCGCCGTGACCGGCCGGCGCAGAAGATTGTAGCAGGCGGCCAACGTGACCAGGGCAGCGCCACCGCCGAGCAGCAGGAACATGGCGGGAGGTCCAAGATGCGCCATCAACCCCGCGGCGACGCCCGGCGTTGCCACATTGCCGATCGAGTAGAGCAGGAGCAGCGTGCCGGAGGCGGCGACCATGTGCCGGCTATGAAGCTGCGATGCGCCGAAGGCCATCGCCACCGGATAGATCGTCAGCGCCGTGGCGCCATAGATGAAGAACAGCACGAAGAGCAGAGGCACCGACAAAGTGCCGAGCCAGGCGATCAAGGCGCAGGCCGTCACCGACACCAGCCCTTGCACCAGCAGTATCAGGCGGCGGTCGAAACGGTCAGAAAGCCAGCCGACCGGGGCCTGCGCCACCATTCCGGCAATGCTTATCGTGGTCACCAGCCAGACCGTGGCCGCCGCCGACAGGCCGATCTGCGTTCCGTAAAGAGGCGTCAGCACGAAGACGTTCATGTTGGTAATGCCGCCCTGGAAAATCGCCACGACCGTCACCGGCGCCAGCCTGAAGAGCGCCAGCGGCCCCAGCCGCCTGTCTGCCTTGGCTCCAGGCGCGGGCGCCGGATCGCTTGGCACCGAAGGCAGCGCCGGCCAGCGCAGCCCGGCGAAGTTGGGCGCAAAGGCCACAAGCACCGTCGCCATCGCGACCAGAAACAGATGCGGCGATTGCGGACCGACCATCGCCACCAGGACCTGGCCAAGCAGCACGGCAATCGCCGTCGTCAGCATGTAGAGCGCGAACAGCGAGCCGCGATTGTGCTGTTCGGCATAGAGATTTATCCAGCTCTCGCAGACGACGAACATCGAGGCCATCGACATGCCGCCGAGCAGCCGCAAGCAGAACCATGCCGGCATGAAGTCGGTCACGACGAAGCCCAGGGCCGACAGCAGCGCGGTTGCCAGGACCAGCAGGAATGTCCGCTCATGGCCGTAGCGGGTGACCAATGGACGCGTCATCAGGCATCCAATCAGGAAACCGGCCGGATAGGCGGTCAGCACGATCTGCACGGTTCCGGGATCAACGCCGGCTTTGCCGAGGCGGAACGACACCGCTGTCGTCAGCATGGCGCTGCCGATACAGGCGAGACAGACGCTTGCCATCATCGGCAGCGTTGCGCGGGAGCGCTCGGCGTTCTGCCAAAAGCGCATCGCGGATTGACCGATCGATCCCATGAATGCCGCGCCTGGCCGGCTAGGACGGACGCCGGAGATCGCAAGCAGGATCGACAAGCGGCGCCGGATTCTTGTGCATTGCGACGGCTCCCCTTGGCAGTCACGCTGGCCGGCGTCTGCTCTCCCAGACAGAAGCTACACCCAGTCATGCCTGCTGCAAGCGAAGATTGACACGGCTATGGCGTCATTTTTTTTGGCCATCCCGGCGGCGGAAAACGGCGTTGCGCCCTGCGAAAGGCTTTACAGTCCTTTTGTGCGCTCCCTACGATAGGTCGCCTGCCAAAGATCGAGAGGGGACCCGCAGATGACGATCGAACGTCTTGAGAACGGACAACGCTTTTGCCGGGTGCTGCGCCATAACGGCACCGTTTATGTCTCCGGCCTGACGGCGGACGACCTTTCAAGCGACACCGCCGCGCAGACCAAGCAGATATTCGCCAAGATCGATGCGCTTCTGGCCAAGGCCGGCAGCGACAAGTCGAAACTCCTGAGCGCCCAGATCTGGCTGCGCGACATCGCCGACTTCGACATGATGAATACGGCTTGGGATGCCTGGATCGACCGCAGCGCCATGCCGGTGCGCGCGACGGTGGAGGCGCGGCTTGCCGGCGACCAGTATCGCGTCGAGATCATGGTGACGGCGGCGGTCGGCTGACGCCGATTGGGGTGGGCAAACCGAATGCATGAGCTGGTGATCAAAGGCGGACGCGTGGCCCTCGACGACGGTTGGGCCGAATGCGATATCGCCATCGACGACGGCCGCATCGCCGCCATCGGGACGGGCCTGGCCGGCAAATCCTTGATCGGCGCCGGCGGTCGTTGGGTCATGCCGGGCGGCATCGATGCCCATTGCCATCTCGACCAGCCGGTCTGGGGCGGGGCCGGCAATGCGGATGATTTCGAATCCGGCACCATCTCGGCTGCCTTCGGTGGCACGACATGCATCGTCCCGTTCGGCATGCCGGGTCCAGAGATGAGCACCGTCGCCGCCATCGATCGAGCGCTCGACCGTGCCACAGGGCGCGCGGTGATCGATTACGGGCTGCACGCGGTGGTGACCATGGGCACCGGCCCGGATGTCGAGCAACAGCTCTCGCTGCTCGCCGGCCGCGGTATCGCGTCGGTCAAGCTGTTCATGACCTATCAGGGCTTTGCCGTCGACGACGATCTGTTCTTCAGGGTGCTCGATGCTGCCCATAGGCTTGGCTGGATCGTCATGGTCCATGCCGAGAACGACGCCGCCATAAGGCGCACGCGGCAGCGCCTGATCGATCTCGGCCGCACCGATATCCGCTACCATGTCGTTGCCCATAGCGAGACGATGGAGCGGGAGGCAACGCATCGTGCGTTGGCCTTCGCCGAAATGACCGGCGCGCGCATGACCATCGTCCACGTCTCCTCCTGGCAGTCGGCCGAGGAGGTGGCGCGGGCGCGAGCTCGTGGTGTGGATGCGATCGCCGAGACCTGCCCGCAATATCTGTTCATCGGCGCCGCCGACCTCGACCGGCCGGCCCTTGATGCGGCGCGCTTCGTCTTTTCGCCGCCGCCGCGTTCGCCGCGCAGCCATCGGCATCTGTGGCAGGCGCTGATCGATGGCGGCATCGACCTGTGGTCGTCGGACCATTCGCCCTATTTCTTCGCCGACAAGATCGCTCGGTCGCAGACACCCGACTTCACCACCACGCTGAGCGGCATTCCCGGCATCGAGACTCGTCTGCCGCTGCTCTTCTCGGAGGGACTGCTGAGCGGCCGCCTGACGCTCGAGCGCTATCTCGATCTCACCTCGCGCAACGCGGCCGCGATCTATGGCCTGGCCCATGCCAAGGGGCGCATAGCGGTCGGCCTCGATGCCGATCTGGCGCTGTGGGATCCGACAGTGACCTGGACGCTCGGGCACCGGGCGCTGCATTCGCGTGTCGACTTCACGCCCTATGAGGGCAGGAGCGTGACGGGCAAGCCGACCACTGTGCTGGTGCGCGGCGTGCCGGTTGTCGCCGACGGCGAACTCCAGGTGCAGCCGGGGTTCGGACAGTTCGTGGAGCGCAGCGCCGCCGATCCGGCCCGCTCGGGAAAACCAGTCGAGGAGACGATGCCGTGGCTCGATGCCTGACTATCGCGGTCGCCCAGACCGGGCCAATCCAGCGCAGTGCGACGCGGAGCGAGACGGTCGATCGCCTCATCCACTTGCTGGAACAGTCCGCTGCCGCCGGGGCGGAGATTGCCGTGTTCCCCGAGATGGCGCTGACCACTTTCTTCCCGCGCTGGCGCATCGACGATCAGGCGGAGATCGACGCCTTTTTCGAAAGCGCAATGCCGGGGCCCGAAACGCGACGCCTCTATGATGCCGCCGCCCGCCTCAAGATCGGCTTCGCGGTCGGCTATTGCGAGATCGCAAGGGAAGACGGCCGCACGCGCCATTTCAACACCATGGACCTTGTCGGCCCGGACGGGCGGTTCATCGGCCGCTACCGCAAGATGCATGTGCCGGGGTCGAGCGAGCCGGAGGAAGGCATCACCACGCATCTCGAACGTCGCTATTTCGAACCGGGCAATCTCGGCTTTCCGGTCTTCGACTATCGCGGCGTGCGTGTCGGCATGGCGATCTGCAACGATCGCCGCTGGCCGGAAACCTACCGCATGCTTTGCCTCAATGGCGCCGAGGTGGCCCTGCTCGGCTACAACACGCCGCTGCTGCTCGACGAGGCGCCGGCGCTGGCGCATCTCAGAATGTTCCACAACCATCTGCCGATGCAGGCCGGTGCCTACCAGAACACGCTGTGGGTGGCGGCGGCCGCCAAGGCGGGGCTCGAAGACGGCCAGGCACTGATCGGCGGGTCCTGCATCATCGCGCCGACCGGCGAGATCGCCGCGCAGGCGATGTCGCTCGACGACGAGGCCATCGTCCACCGCGCCGATCTCGACCTGATCGAGACCTGCCGGAAGGTGAATTTCAACTTCGCGCTCTATCGCCGCCCCGACCAGTACCGGCGCATTTCGGAACCGGCCTGAGATCGAAACGTGATGGCCCCCAGCGAAACCAGCCAGGACACGGCGCCGCCCGCGACCGAGCCGCTGTCGCTCGGCGAGATCGTCGAAAACGGTCTCTGCATCGGTTGCGGGCTCTGCCGTTCGATCGCCGGTCCCGGCAAGGTCGAGATGGTGATGACGCCGGAAGGGCGCGAGCGGCCGGTGGCGATGCAGGCGCTGGACAGACCGACGCTGCAGCGGATCAACGCCGTCTGCCCGGGAACGCGCATCGCCGGTCCGCCGCTGGCGCATATGAGGGAAGCCACTTTGACGGATACCGTTTGGGGGCCTGCCGAACAGCTCGTGCTTGGCCGCGCGAAAAACCCGACCGTGCGGTTTATCGGTTCCGGCGGCGGGGTGCTGACGGCGCTCGGCCAGTTCCTGCTGAGCTCCGGGCGCGTCAAATTCGTGCTGCATGTCGCGGCATCGCAGTCCCAGCCGATGCGCAGCGAAAGGCGACTGAGCTTCGATGCCGCTTCGATGCTTGAGGGCGCCGGCTCTCGCTATGGGCCGGCTGCGACCTTGGTGGATTTCGGCGAAATCCTCGATCGCGGCGAACCCTTCGCGCTGATCGCCAAGCCTTGCGACATCAGCGCCGTGCGCAATTTGGCGCGGATCGATCCCCGCGTCGACCGGTACATGCGCTATGCTTTGGCCTTCGTCTGCGGCGGCGCATCGGACCTGACGAAGTCCGAACAGGTGCTGCAGCGTTTTGGCCTCAGCGAGGACGAGCTCGCGCTGTTTCGCTATCGCGGCCATGGCAATCCCGGCCTCAACCGGATTGAAACCAGGGACGGCCGCACCTTCGAACTCACCTATCGGCAGCTGTGGGAGGACGAGGACAAATGGATGATCCAGCCGCGCTGCAAGATCTGTCCGGACGCGATCGGCCAGGTGGCGGACATTGCCGTGTCTGATGCCTGGCTGAATGGCGGACCGGCCGTCGAGGACGAACCACTCAACGGGGTCGTCGTGCGCACCAGGCGCGGCCTCGAGCTGTTCGACGCGGCGGTCGAAGCCGGTGCGCTGGAGATCAAGCGCGAGACCGGCTTTGCCGAGATCAGTGAGTTGCAGTCGCATCACGTGCGCAAGCGGCGCGCCGTCTGGGCGCGGCTGAAAGGCATGGCGATCGCCGGCAGGCCGGTGCCCTTTGTCACCGATCTCGCGCTTGCAGATTGCGCCGCGCAAAATTCGCTGGCGGAGAATCTGGCCGAGGGGCGCGGCGCTCGCGACCGCGCGCGGCGCGGACGCCTGGGTGAGCCGCCTGCCGTGCCGCGCGAAGGCCGGGCAATCATGTTGATGGATGGGTCGAGATGAATGCCGCCGAGGAAACGGACGTCATCATTATCGGCGGCGGCATGGCCGGTGCCGGTGCGGCCTTCGAGATATCCCGCTCCGCAAAGGTGGTGCTGCTCGAGCGGGAAAGCCATTGCGGCTACCACACGACCGGGCGCTCGGCCGCGAGCTTTACCGAAAACTACGGCAACGGCATCATCCGCCGGATCGTGCTTGCCAGCCGGTCTTTCCTGACCGAGCCGCCGGCTGGCTTCACCGATTACCCGCTGCTTGGCAAGCGCGGCATGATCACCGTGGCCCGCGCCGATCAGATCGATCTCCTGCGGGAGGATCTGGCGGTCGCGCAGGCGCTTGTGCCCTCCATCGTCGCCATGACGTCGGCCGAAGCGATCGCCCGCGTACCGGTGCTGCGCGCGGACTATCTCGCCGGCGCCTATATCGAACCGCATTCGATGGACATCGACGTCAACGGCCTGCACCAAGGTTATCTGCGCGGCGCCCGCGCGCGCGGCGCGCGCATCGTCACCAATGCCGGCGTGACGGCGATCGACCGGCAGGGCGGCCAGTGGCGGGTCGAGACGCCGGCGGGGACCTTTCGCGCGCCAATGCTCGTCAATGCCGCCGGCGCCTGGGGCGACGAGGTCGCCATCATGGCAGGGGTGCGCCCGGTCGGCCTGCAGCCGAAGCGCCGCACCGCCTTCAACATTCCGGCGCCCGCCGGTATCGACATATCAGATTGGCCGCTGGTCAACGATGTCGGTGCCGAGTTCTACTTCAAACCCGATGCAGGGCAGCTGTTCGTCTCGCCGGCCGATGCGACGCCCTCAGCGCCGATGGACGCCTATGCCGAAGACATCGACGTCGCCATCGGCGCCGAGCGTCTCGAAAGGGCGACCACGATCGAGGTGCAGCGTGTATCGCGCTCATGGGCGGGCTTGCGGACCTTCGTCGCCGACGGATCGCCGGTGGTCGGGCCGGATGACGAGGTGCCGGGTTTCGTCTGGCTCGTCGGGCAGGGCGGTTACGGCATCAAGACCTCACCGGCGCTGTCGCGGGTCTGTGCCAGCCTGATCGCCGGCAAGGGTTTTCCGGACGATGTCGCTAGGCAGGGCGTTTCGATGGACGATCTCACGCCGCACCGGCTGCGCGGCGTCGAGTCCCAAGCCAGGCAGGTAGCTTCATGAGCAATGCCACACTCACGGCCGGCGGCAGCCTGGCCGGGCATCTGCTGGAGAGGCTTGCGCAAGCCACGGCCGACCCACCGGGCGTAACCCGCGCGGCTTATGGGCCCGGCGAGCGTTTTGCCCACGCCCTCATTCGCGACGAAGCCGAGCAGCTCGGCGCCACGACGCGCGTCGATGCCGCCGGCAATCTCTATTTGACGCTGAAAGGCCGCGACCCAGACCTGCCGGCGATCGTCATCGGCTCGCATCTCGACAGCGTGCCGCATGGCGGCAATTTCGACGGCGCTGCGGGTGTGGTGGCAGGGCTGGCCGTGATGGCCGAACTGGTCGGGCAAGGCATCCAAGTGCCGCGCGACCTGATCGTGCTGGCGACCCGCGCCGAGGAAGCGGTCTGGTTTCCGCTGTCCTACCCCGGCAGCCAGGCAGCACTTGGCCTGCTGGAACCGATAGCGCTGGAGGCGAAGCGGTCGGACAGTGGACGCACGCTTGCGGATCACATACGTGACGAAGGTTTCGACCCTGATGCCGTGCGGCGCGGCGTGCCGGGCATCGACGCCGGACGGATCGCGGCTTTCGTCGAAGTGCATATCGAGCAGGGACCACGCCTTGTGGCATCCGGCGCGCCGGTCGGTATCGTCACCGGGATCGCCGGCGGGTTTCGCTATGTCGACGCGACCTGCCTCGGCGCCTACGCGCATTCCGGCGCCGAGCCGCGCTTCGCCCGGCATGACAGCGTGCTCGGCTTTGCCGATCTGGTCGCCGGCGTTGAAGCGGAATGGGACGCGCTCGAGCGCGACGGCCATGAAGCCACCATCACCTTCGGCCGCGTGCAGTCGGATCCTGCGCAACACGGCGGCAGCCGCGTCCTGGGCGAGCTTCGCTTCACACTCGATGCGCGTAGCGCGGAGGCCGCCGTGCTGGACCGGATCGAGGCAAGGCTGCACGCGCTTTTCACAGAAGTAGGCAAGAAGCGCGGCGTCAGCTTCGAGGCCGGACCGCGCTTCACCTGGGAGCCGGCGACGATGTCGCCGGCGTTGATCGCGAGGCTGGACCGCGCCGCCGCCGAGCTGCAAATGCCGGCGCCGCATGTGCCGAGCGGAGCGGGGCATGACGCGGCCAGCTTTGCCGGCGCCGGTATTGCGACCGCCATGATCTTCGTGCGCAACGAGAACGGCAGCCACAACCCGCATGAAGCGATGGAAATCGCCGATCTCGATCAGGCGATCCGTCTGCTTTTGCATTTCGTCACCGACTTCGACAACCCCCCGGGACAGCCATGAACCTTGCCGCGACCGCCTTGCTCGTCATCGACCTGCAGAACGAATACCGCCCTGGTGCCGCCTGGCCGGTCATCGGCTATGACGCGGTGCTCGCCAATGCTGCCGCGCTGATCGAAGCCGCCCGCGCAGCCGGCGTGCCCGTCATCCATGCGCAAGCCTGGGTGAAGCCGGAGGAACGCGACGGCTATGCAAGGCAGGAAGAGATCCTGACCGAGGAATTCCGCTCCGCCGTGGCCGGCAGCGATGGCGCCGCGATCTGCGCCGAGGTGGCGGCGCTGCCCGGCGACATCGTCGTCCACAAGCACTGGCCGAGCGCCTTTCGCCGCACCGACCTTTCAAGACGGCTTGCCGAGCTCCAGGTCGAGAACCTGATCGTGACCGGCGTGCTGACCGACAGCTGCGTGACCGAGAGCGTGTTCGATGCGGTCTATCAGGGGTTCAGGGTCTGGCTGGTCAAGGAGGCCTGCGGTAGCATGAGCGAGGCCATGCACCGCACCGGCATGCTCGACATGGCCAACCGGCTCTATGGCGGCGGCATCCTGCGCCTTCCCGAGGCGCTGAAGGCGCTCGCGGGCCAGCCCTTCGGCGGCTGGGGCTGCACACGGCCGGTGGAGTTCGTCTACACGCTTGAGACGGTCGACCGGATTTACGAGGCTCTGTGATCGGCGCCGCAGCCGCACGCGCCTCTGACAACCGTTTTCGAAGCCGAGGGTTTCAGAACCATGCCAGGCAGTGCTCCGGTCGCCCTGCCGCCGCGCCACACAGATACGCCATTGACCAAGACCTGCTCGATGCCGGCGGCTGGCCGGCGCGGCTGCTCGAAGGTGGCGGTGTCGATGATCGTCTCGGGATCGAAGATGACGAGGTCTGCGAAATTGCCTTCCGCCAGCAGGCCACGTTGCTGGATGCCGAATTCCCGCGCGGGCAGGCCGGTCATGCGGAACACAGCCTCCTCCAGACTGAAAAGGCCGACATCCCTGGCATAGTGCCCGAGCACACGCGGAAACGTCCCCCACAGCCGCGGATGCGGATGGATGTCGTGCGGCAGGCCATCCGAGCCGATCATGGTGCGCGGATGCGCGATGATGTTGCGGACGTCCGTTTCGTCGAGCTGGAAATAGACGGCACCTGCCGGCAGCAGGCGCTGGCCCGCCTCGCGTTCCGAACAATTCCATTCGCGCGCGATGTCGGCGATCTCACGCCGGGCCAACTCCGGATGCGGATCGGACCAGGTGACGAGGATCTTGAGGCCTGTATCGCACCGCTCCAGCCGCAGCACCGTGGAGCTCGCGGCATAGGGATAGACATCCATGCCGATGTCCATCGTTTCGCGCGCTTGGTCGATCCTTTCCAGGGACGGACGGCTCTTGCCGAAATTGGCGTGGCCCGTGCATTGGTGGTGTGAGATGAACAGCTTGCCGCCGGCATGGTCGGCGATGTCGATGGCTTCCTCGATCGCCTCTTCCATCGTCTCGAAATAGTTGCGCGTATGCGTGACATACGGGCCGCCGAGGCTTGCCGCCGTCGCGGCGAGCGCCTTGACCTCTTCGGTCGAGGAGTTGACCGCCGGTGGATAGTCGAGGCCGGTGCTGAGCCCGAAAGCACCCTCGGCCATCGCCCGCTCCACGGCTTCCTGCATCGCCGCCGTCTCCGCCTCGTTGGCCGGACGGTCGGTCACCGGCATGCAGCGTTGGCGCAAAGTGGTGTGGCCGACCAACAAGGCCGCGTTGGTCGCGATGCCGCGCTTTTTCAACTCAGCGACATAGTCGGCAAAACGAGCGAAACGGAAACTCTCCCGGCCGCCCACCAGCGTGAAGGGCGGTGGCGGTGTCCTGTCGAGAAGCAGGGGCGCCAGGCTGACGCCGCAATTGCCGGCGATCACCGTCGTCACGCCCTGGCTGATCTTCGGGTCCATGCCGCGTGGCGCCAAAAGCGCGCCGTCGTCATGGGTGTGGACGTCGATGAAGCCCGGCGCCACCACCTTGCCCCTGGCATCGATTTCCTCGCTGCCAGTCGCGTCGTCCAGCCGACCGATGGCGGTGATCCTGTCGCCGGTGACGGCGATGTCGGCCTCGAAGGGTTTCGCGCCGTCGCCGGCGATCAGCGTCGCGTGGCGGATGACGAGATCATAGGGCATCGGAGTCCTAACCTTCCGGGTTGGCGGCGATCTCCTCGCGGCGGCGCGCGACATAGGCGTCGAGCTCTTCGCGGATCGCGGGGTCCATCACCGGTTCTTCGTAGTCGTGCAGGGCCTGCTGCCAGAGTTCGGTGGCCCGTTCGAGGGCATCCTTGCCGCCGGCTTCCTCCCAGGCGCCGTGGTTTTGCCAGTTGGAGAGCATCGGCTGGTAGAAGGCGGTCGTGTAGCGCGACATGGTGTGCTCAGCGCCGAAGAAATGGCCGCCTGCCGGTACCGACTTGATGGCCTCGAAGCCCAGATCGTCCTCCTGGAACGGCAGCGGGCGCAGGAACTCCATCATGTTCTGCAGGATCTCGACGTCGAGGACGAGTTTTTCATAGGAAGCCGTCAGGCCGCCCTCCAGCCAGCCGGCCGCATGGTAGATCAAATTGGCGCCGCCGAGCACCGCGCCCCACGTCGCCATTTCCGTCTCGTAGGCGGCCTGCAGATCGACCACGTTGGAGGCATTCGCATTTGAGGTGCGGTAGGGGAGATTATAGCGCCGCGCCAATTGCCCGGCGATGATGTTGGCCTTGGCGTTCTCAGGTGTGCCGAAGGCCGGCGCGCCCGACTTCATGTCGACGTTCGAGGTGAAGGCGCCGTACATCACCGGCGTGCCGGGATTGACGAGTTGGGTCAGCACCACGCCGAACAGCGCCTCGGCATTCTGCTGGCAGAGCGCTGCGGCCAGCGTCACCGGCGTCATCGCGCCCATCAGCGTGAAAGGCGTGACGGTCACCGGCTGGCCATGTTCGGCCATCGCGATCAGGCCCTCGGCCATGGCGTCGTCGAACAGGCGTGGTGAGTTGATCGAGATGATCGTGGTCACGCCAGGCGAGGCGCGCATCGCCTCGACGCTGATGCCGCGTGCGATCGCCATCATGTTGATCCCGTCCATGGCCCGGACGCGGCCGATCGCCGTGCAGTGGAAGGAGAGATCGCTCAGCGTCAGGTTTGCGTAGTAGGTGTCGAGATGGCGGGAATTGGCCGGCAGCTCCATCGGCGCCACCACCTGGTTGCCGATGATGTGGATGGCATTGAAGTGGTGCGCCAGCCGGATGAAATTCTGGTAGTCGGGCAGGTTGCCCTGGCGGCGGCCGTTGATGCGGTCATGCACATTGGGCGGCCCGGCGACCAGTCCGAAGACCAGCGAATTGCCGCCCAGATGCACCTGTTTTTCCGGATTGCGGCTGGTCAGCGTGAAGGATGACGGGACCGCCCGCAGCGCCTCGCGCACCAGGCTTTCGTCGATGCGGATGATCTTCTCCTCGCGATCGACGATGGCACCGGCGGAAGCGAACAGGTCCATCACCCGCTCGCTCATGACGCGGATGCCGAGTTCCGACAGGATGCGCATCGACGTGTCATGCAGCCGCTCCATCCGCTCTTCGTCGAGCAGCTGCATCGGTGGGTAGGGGTTCTCCACATGTTGCCAGGGCAGTTGCGCGATACCGCCGCCGCCGCGTTCCAGCCTCGACCTGCGGCCACCGCCGCGCCTGTCCTGCGTCATCAAACTCTTCCCTCTCGGCTCAATAGCCGCGCTCTGGGTTCACAACGTTCTGCAGCGGCACGCCGCTGCGGTAGCGCTTCAGATTGTCGGCGAACATGCCCACCGACTTGACGTCCCAGCCTTCGTAGACCGCCGCGCAATGCGGCGTGATGGCGACATTGTCGTAGCCCCACAGCGGATGCTCCGCCGGCAGCGGCTCGGTCGCAAAGACATCCAGCGCGGCGCCCTTGATCGTCTTGCCGTGGAGAGCTTGGAGCAGCGCGGTCTCATCGACCACACCGCCGCGCGAAATGTCGATGAGGACGGCGGACGTCTTCATCGCTGCGAAGGCTGCCTCACCAAGCAGGCCGCGCGTGGTCGGCAGCAAAGGCACGCAGCAGACGATGAAATCGGCGCGGCCGATGAGTGGCAGAAGCGCGTCCGGACCATGCACCTCGTCGAGACGAGGCATCGGCTTGGGGCGTGCGCGGATACCCAGCGTGCGCATACCCACCGCCTGCGCCCTTTTGGCGACGGCCTCGCCGGTCTTGCCAAGGCCGATAATCAACACAGTCTTGCCTTCGATCGGCTCGACGCGGCCGCCGCCCCATTGCCGCACCTGCTGGCGGCGCGCAAAGCCGCGCAGGTCGAGCGAGAAGGACAGCATGGCGCCGAGTGCGTACTCAGCCAGCATGCCGGCAGCAACGCCTGCGGAATTGGTCACCGTGACGCGCGTCGGATCCCAACGTCCCAGATGATCCGTGCCGGAGCCGCCGATGGACACCCATTTCACGGTCGGGCTTTCGACGAGGGCCTGGCGTGGGTAGCGCGGCGTACCATCAAAGCGGATGGAATAGACCACTTCCGCCGCCACGCGCTCGATGAGCTCGGGAAGCGCAGCGTAGCTGTCGCAGGGGTGGACCGGGAGGTCCGGGTGCGTCTCCATCAGCACGGCCAACGCGCCGGCCGGCTTGTCGGTGTGCAGAATGACGGTTGGGCGTGCCGACATGGCGCGGCCTCAGCCGTGACCGATGTGATCGGCGGCACTGCCCAGCGCGGCAAGCAGCGCTTGTCCGCTTTCCAGCGCTGCATTCTCGTGTGGCGCGCGCAGGTTCAGCCAGCGCTGGTCGCCGGAGCGCACCGCCAGAACGGCCTTCATCGCCGGGATGAGGCCGGCATCCTGGATGATCTTGCGGAACGCCTTAATTGCGGCATCCGCTTCGGCAACGTCCTGTCCTGCGATCGTTGCGTCGTAAAGGGCCCGGATGGCGGCGGCGTTGAGGTTGACGGTCGCCGAGATGCAGCCTGCCGCTCCGCTGGCAAGGCCCTTGGTCAGTTGCGCTTCCGAACTCGGGAAGACCGCGACCTTCGGCGCCGCGGCAATCACCGCCGCCGTGTTGTTCCAGTCGCCGGCACTGTCCTTGTAGGCGACGACGGTTTCGGGAAACGCCTCGCTCAGCCGTGCGGTCAAAGCGGGGCTCACCGGCACACCGGAATTCTGCGGGATGTGGTAGAGGATCATCCGCATCGCAGGGTTTGCCACGCGCTCGATCAGTTCGCTGTAGTAGCGCGCCTGGCCGTTGTCGCCGACGGCGGTGTAGAAGAACGACGGCAACACCATCACGCCGGCACAGCCGAGCTCGACCGCATGCTTCGACAGTTCGACGGTTTCGGGCAGCGCGGTGACGCCGGTGCCGGGCATCAACCGGCTCGGCGAGATGCCGGCCTCGATCAGCCATTCCAACGCCTGCATGCGCTCGCGCAAGGACAGCGACAGCGCCTCGCCGGTGGTGCCGAACGGCGACAGGAAATGCGCGCCCTGGCCCAGCACCCATTTGGCATGCGATATCCAGAGATCGCGCGCGATGCGGCCGTCGTTTTCGAACGGCGTCAGGATCGGTGCGATGGTTCCTTGCGGGCGGGTCATGTGTGTCCTTCCGTATCGGTCAGAAAATCCGTGCAGTGTCTGGCCACCGCCGCTGCCGTCCTGGCGAAGTAGGCCGACGCGGTGACGTCGAACAGTACATCGAAACCTGCTTGCGAGCGGAATGTGACGGCCTCGATGTGACCGACGCGTGTTTGCGTTATGTCTTCGACACCGAATTGGTCGGCCCGGAGATCAAGCGCGCATAGCCGTTCCATCGCTTGCGGCGCGTGCGGGCCAGAGAGGCGCATCCACGCCCAGCCTTCCTCGCGCCAGGATGAATAGGCTTTCGCCCCGGCATCGTTCGCCCAGGCGGCTTTGAGTTCGGCCAGCGCCTCGGCCGCACCTTCGGCCAGCAGCAGGATGTCCTCGTTGCCGAGGCGCAGGATCCGCATGCCGTGATGCGCGCCGATGCGATTGACTGCAGGCAGCGCGATGCCGTGCGCCGTGAGCCAGGCGGCGCCGCCGCCGCCTTTCAGGCCAAAGCGCGGAGTGGCCGTCAGGTCGCTCAGCGTTACCGCGCCGATGGGCAGCTTGGTGCCGTGCGCCGCGCCGCCGGCCATGAAGGGAAAAACCGCGCTTGGCGCCATCTACATCTCCTGCCGTGCATTGGCGGGATCGAAGAAGGCGTGAGCAACCACGGGCGCGTCGACCACATTGCCGTTCCGGCACTTCACCGTCACCAGGCTGCCTTCCGTGGAGTCGTCAACATGGACAAAGGCCAGCGCGATGCTACAGCCGAGTGTCGGCGAGAACCCGATTGAGGTGATCTGACCGACAGGATCATTTCCGCGCAGCACGAGGCAGCTGTCGCCGGGTATATCTTTGGCATCGGCCGGAAATCGCAGGCCCACGAGCTTGCGTGACTGTCCCAGCCTTGCGCGCATCTCAATCGACCGTTTGCCGATAAAGAAAGGCTTCTTATTCGAGACCGCCCAGCCAAAGCCGAGTTCGTCAGGCGTCGTGATCGCGTCGGTGTCCTGGCCGATCAGAATGTGCCCCTTCTCCAGGCGAAGGACGCGCGAGGCTTCGAGACCGTAAGGCTTCAAGCCGTAAGGTTCGCCGGCAGTCATCACCGCGTCCCAAAGGGCGGGCGCGAGGCTGGATGGACAATGCAGTTCGTAGCTCAGCTCGCCGGTGAAACCAATCCGCATGACGCGCACCGGCACGCCGGCGACAACGCCTTCGCGACCGCTGAGATAGGGGAAAGCCTCGCGGTCGAAATCGATGTCGCTGTCCAGCGCCTGAAGCACGGCCCTCGCTTTCGGTCCGGTGACGTTCAGGCCGCAGAACGCGCCGGTGAGGTTGAGGACATCGACTCGCAAGCGCCATTGCGCGTTCCAGAACAGCATGTCGGCATAGACGCGCGCCACCGCACCCGTGGTGGCGGTCACATAGAACCGGTCGTCCGCCATCCGGTAAGCGACGCCATCGTCGACCACCGAGCCCATCTCGTTGAGCATCAGGCAATAGCGCACACGCCCGACAGGCTGGTTGGCATGCGCCATTGTGTAGAGGCGGTCGAGGAACTCGCCAGCATCCGGCCCGCGCAGCTCCAGCTTGCCGAGCGTCGAGACGTCGAGCAGGCCGACCCCTTGCCGCACCGCCATGATCTCGTCGCGGATCGTCTTTTCGGCCGCGCCGCCATCGCCATAGAAATACGGCCGCCACCATGCGCCCACCGGCTTCATCACGGCGTTGAGCGCCAGGTGCCTGGCATGCAGTGCGGTGCGCCGCTCAAAGGGTTCGTGGTCGCCGGCAAGCACGCCAAGCGTCTCCGGTCCGACCGGCGGGCGGGCAGTGGTGATGCCGACTTCGGCGACCGCGCGGTTGGTCGCCTCGGCAACGATCCTGGCTGTTGCGAGCGCGGAATGGCGACCCTGGCTCGGGCCCATGCCGACGGTGCTGAAGCGTTTGACCAGCTCGATCTCGCGATAACCCTCCTTGACCGCGTTTTGCAGATCCTTGACCTGCAGATCTTCGTCGAAATCGACGAAGTCGCGGCCCTTCCGATCGGCGACGATCGGCAGCACATGGACCGGGCTGGTGGCCATCGGCCTGGTGAATATTTTGTCCTCTGCAACAGCGTGGCCGAGCCCCAAACGTGCGGCCACGGCCGCGCGATGCCCGCCGGCAATCGCGTCCTGCAGATCGCTGTCTCCAGCGACAGAGCCGGCAAGGTGGACCGCTGCTTTCGGCAGGCTGAGCGTCATTGATCCGGTGGTGGCGTCGTAGCCGACCTTTGCGCCGGCCTGGCAAGGCAGCTGCCAGGCAGGCACCTTGCCAGCCGAGACAGCCAGCAGGTCGCACTCGATCCAGTGCCCGCCGATGCGAACCCGCGCAAGGTGACGATTTCCCGCGGTCCCCTCGGCGGCTTCGATCGCCGCGGCCTTCCGGATGGCCACGCCCTTGCCGTGCAATTCGGCTTCGAAGGCGCCCGTCTCGCCGCTGGATCTCGGATCAACGACTTGCATCACCGAGACGCCGGCCTCGACCAGATCGAGCGCGACACAATAGCCTTCGTCGCCGGTGGCCAGCACCACGGCCTTTTGTCCGGGGCGCACGCCGTAATGGCGGATCAGCCGCTGCACAGCGCCGCCGAACATGATTCCCGGCAGGTCGTTGTTGCGGAAGATGGCGGGCTGTTCGATCGAGCCGGTGGCCAGGATCACGGCGCGGGCGCGGGTGCGATAGAGCCGGTCGCCCTGGATCAGCGGCAGCCAGTTGTCCTCGTACCATCCGTTGCAGAGGGTCCCGGTCAGCAGGCGCAGATTGGGCAATGCCCGCAGCCTGGAGGACAGGTCGGCAAGCATGGCCGGATCATGCCGGCCATAGGTCAGCGACCCGCCGATCTCCGGGTTCTCGTCGCAGAGCACGACATCCGCGCCCGCCTCGGCGGCAGCGATGGCGGCGTTCAGTCCTGCCGGACCAGCGCCGACCACGAGAATGTCGCAGTGCAGGTGCGTCTTGTCGAAATGCCGGCGCGGAGCGGTGGTGTCGACCACGCCCAGTCCGGCCTTGCGGCGGATCATCGGCTCCCAGAATTTCTGCCAGCTGTCGCGGCGCGGCCCCATGAAGGTGCGGTAGTAGAAGCCGACCGGCATAAACCGTCCCAGCCTGTCGATGATCGCGTCGCGGTCGCGCTCGAGCGTGCCGTTGACGTTCTGCGCGCTGATCCGCAACCCCTCGCTGATCGGCGTGCGGTCTGCGGCGACGTTCGGCTCGAACGGCAGTTGCACCAGCGTGTTGGCATCCGCCCCGGTCATCGAAAGGATGCCGCGCGGCCGATGATATTTGAAGGACCGCGACAGCACCCATTGTCCGGAGGCAGCGAGCGCGCTGGCGATGCTGTCACCGGCATAGCCCTCGAAGTTCTTGCCTTCGAATGTGAAGCGGATGGGGCGGCTTCGGTCGATCCTGCTGCCCCAGGGCTCAGCCAGCCGGTTCATGGTTGAGCTCGGGGTTCGGAAGCATCGAAGGTGCGGATGATCTCGTTGGTGACGAGGTCGCGCTCGGCCAGGAAGAAGTAATTGCTGGGCACGTGCCGCCACCACTCGACCACGACGCCCTTGCGATTTTCGGCGCGGAACAGGTGTCGCGACCAGTCGGCATCGGCGGCCCGGTCCGGATCCAGCTCGGCGCGGACGGGCCCGAACGACTGGAACTCGTCTATATTGCGCTGGCCGTTCATCGGGCAGGTCAGGATCTTCATGGTCAGCGGCGTTTCATGGTCAGTGACTGGCCGCCGTAGCGCCCATTTCGTTGAGCAGCCGGAACGTCTCGAAACGTTCCAGCGCGAACGGCTTCAATATGTCGGGCACGCGGCCCTTGGCGATCGTCTCCGCCATGCGTTTGCCGGCGACCGGTGTTGCCTTGAACCCCCACGTCCCCCAACCGCAATCGAGCCAAAGATTTTCGAGTGGACTGGCACCCATGATCGGGCTGTAGTCGGGCGTCATGTCGGTAATCCCGGCCCATTGCCTCAGCAGCCGCACGCCCTGCAGGAACGGGAAGAGATGCACGGCGCCCTCGGCGAGGTGTTCCTTCATGTCGAGCGTCGAGCGCGTCGAGTAGAGCTGGTAGGGATCGGAGCCGCCGCCGATGACGACCTCGCCGCGCGAGGACTGCACCAGGTAGGTGTGCAGCGAGACGGAGGAAACCAGCGTATCCAGCCAGGGCTTCAGCGGCTGCGTCACCATCGCCTGCAGCGGATAGCAGCGGATGGGAAGTTCGACGCCGGCCATCAGCGCCACGTCGTAATTCATCCCGCCGGTCGCGATCAGCACCTGGCCGCAGGCAATGCGGCCGCGGTTGGTCTTGACGGCCTGGACCCGGTCGCCGACGACCTCGAAACCTTCCACTTCGGTCCGCTGGTGTATCTCGACGCCGCGCCGCGACGCCTGCGCGGCATAGCCCCAGGCAACCGCATCATGCCGCGCGGTTCCGCCATCGGCATGCCAGAGCCCGCCAAGGATCTCAAGCGTGCCGCCATAGTCCATGTTGAGGGACGGTGCGAGCTCTTCGACCGCTTTCTGGTCGACGACTTCGGTGCGCGTGCCCAGATGCTTGCCCATCTCGGCGCGCGCATGAAAGCTGCGCAGGGTCGCTTCCGTGTGCGCCAGCGTCAGCTGGCCGCGCTGCGAGAACATGACGTTGAAGTCGAGTTCCTGCGACAGGCCCTCGAACAGCTCGACCGCTTCCTTGTAGAAGGCGATGCCTTCCGGTGTGATGTAGTTCGAGCGGATCGTGGTCGTGTTGCGCGCCGTGTTGCCGCCCGCAAGGTAACCCTTCTCGATGACCGCGACACTGCTTATGCCATGGTATTTCGCAAGGTGATGCGCGCATGACAGTCCGTGGCCGCCGCCGCCGACGATGACCACGTCGTAGGAGGGCTTGAGATCCGGCGTCGCGGGAATGTCGCCGCTGACCGGGTAGTCCCTGCTGAGACCGTATTTCAGAAGCCTGAGCGGCATCTCAGCCTACCATGCTGGCCGTTGGAGGATCATGCTGACGAGGGGGGGATCGTAGAGCAATACCGAAAGATCGGAGAACCGGCTGTCAGGATCGGCAAGCGAAAGGACAGCGTCGCGGATCGCCATGGCGCGGCCCTGTCCCAGAACCGGTGTTGCGAACTCCATATATTTTGCCTCGATCTCAGCCGGTATCAGCGGCGCCTCCGGTCCGCCGCGCGCATGGACGTCGCCGGAAGCCAGCACGCGCCCATCTGTGGTCGAGATCGTCACGTCGGCCCAGCGGCCTGCAGGGAAGCGAACGCTGTGGCGCTCCGATTCCACGACCCTGACGCGGCTCAGCATGTCGGCGACTGCGGCATCCTCGAGCCCGCTGCCGGAAATGTGCTCCAGGCCGATGCGGCCATGCATGATGAAGGTCGCAACGGCGAAGCGCAGGCTGTATTGCGCCTTCGACGTCGTGTCCGGCATGCCGTCGAACAGCGTGGCGGCGTAGTGGAAACTGTTGACCTCGACGAGGCTGATCTCTGACGGCGCCAAGTGATGCGCCAGGACGAGCCCACGCGTTGCATCAATCGCGGCATGCGCCCAGCGGCAGATCGGATACGGCTTCACATATTGGTGCAGCACCTGCCAGAACGCGCCGAGATCTTGCCAATGATCAGCGACTTCGGGCTCCTCTACCGTGATCGCCGGCGCGCCGGTGAAGCCGCGCTCAGCCAGCACGGCGGCGGACAGGCCAATCAGCGCGCCAATGCCCGAGCCGTCGTGCAGCATCGTCGGCGTAGCGATCTCGCGCATCATCTGGCTGCGCGGGCCATGATATTCGGCAATGCCAAGCGCCTCTCGGAATTGCTCATCGCTAAGCCGCCGCAGCCTTGCCGCAAGCGCGGCCACGCCCAGAGCATTCCAGGCGCCTGACGTGTGGTAATCCGACACCGTCGCATGCAGTGCGATGCCGGCCCGGCCGGCGACTTCGTAGCCGACGACCAGGGAGGCCAGCGCTTCCGCACCACTGAGGTCGGGGAGCGCCTCGGCAAGCGCGGCCAGTGCCGGCACGACGGCAACGCCGATATGGCCCTTGGTCGGGCTGTAACCGTCGTGGCCATCGAGATTGTCGATCTGCGTTGCGGTGGCATAAGCGGCTCCGGCCATGCTAGCGCGGCGGCCGTCGAAAAGCATACGCGCCGAATGCAGCGGATCGGCGGAGCCGTAGAGAAGGGTGGCGGTGTCGCGGGCGATCCGGCCAGCTTCCATAGGGCCCGCCGCAATGGCGATTCCGAGCGTGTCGAGCAGAAGATATCGCGCCTGTTCCAGGACAGGGACAGGGAATACAGCCGCCGGCCGCCGCAACACGAAATCGGCCAAGCGAACGGCAACGCTGGTACTCGCGTCAGGCCCTTCACGCCGATGCGACGGCACAGCCAATGGCATTACTCCCTCTGCGTCACGCCATCATTAATTTGGGTTCATCGCCCTTTCACGCAATTAGTTCGGCGGCTTTGACCAAAAATATCTATGTCTTGTCGCTTGCCTGCAATTGAACGCCGCCGCTTCCATGGTCTACCTATCCTTGCACAGCGCAGGAGCCGGAGATGAAGCCACCACCCCCTTTGAACTACATCAGGTCGTTCGAGAGTTCGGCCCGGCACCTCTCCTTCACCATGGCCGCCAAGGAGCTTGGATACACGCAGGCGGCCGTCAGTACGCATGTCCGCGCGCTTGAACATTACATCGGCCGGCAATTGTTCATCCGCTATCCCCGCAGCCTCAAGCTCACCGAAATGGGTGAGGCATTCCTGCCGACCTTGCGCCAGGCGCTCGACCAGATCGATCAGGCGACGGAGGCGATCGTGACCTCGTCGCGCAACCGCACGGTCGTAGTCTCCTGCCCGATGAGCCTGGCGGAGAACTGGCTGGCGGGCTGCATGGCCGCCTTTCGCAAGAAACATCCCGAAATCGAGATCGTGCTGCATGGCACGATCTGGGAGGACCTCAGCGAGCAGATCGCCGACATCACCATTTCGACGCGTCGTTTCGACGACCGTCCGCCCGCGGGCATTCCATTGTGGAACGACGAGTTGGTTCTGCTGTGCGCGCCGACGCTGCTGGATGGCGAGAGCGCCCTGAAGCTGCCTCAGGATATACTCGGGGTCGATTGGATCTTCGTGCATGGCCGTCAGGAATATTGGCAGGTCGTCACGTCGGCACTGGGCGTCGACATGGACGATCACGACAAGGGCCTGACGACCAACGCTTCCAACATCGCGCTTGAGCTGGCCGCCATGGGGGCAGGGCTCGTCGCGACCCAGCGCTCGCTTGCCCACGCGTATCTGCGGCGGGGACTGCTTGTCGAACCGTTCCCGGTCCGGCCGGCCAGTCCGTGGAACTACTACCTCACCGAAAACCAGCTTTCGAAGGGGACCATCGCGCGCACGGTGCGGGAATGGATTCTGCTGCGGGCGCAGGAGGATGGCGCCTAGCGCTGTTCGTCCTAGCCCATGGGAATTCTCCAACTCAAAAATTGACACGCCAATGGCTTCGTTTTTTTAGGTCTTATTGGCTGGTTTTCGGCCGTTTGCCGGGGCTCAAGCCCTTCCGGGATTTTTGCATCGCCTCTAACATCTTCCACGCAAGGGGAATGTAACGGGCGGAAAGCCCAAACCGGAGAATCACAATGACGATTTTCAAGAGCAACGGTGACCGCGTCCCGGCCGTCATCGAAAGCTACGCAGACGAAGTCAGGAAGGGCGGCATGGATCGCCGCGAGTTTCTTGCCATGGCGAGCGCGATGGGCGCTTCCACGGCGTTCGCCTATTCAATGATCGGCTCGTCGCCTGCGCAGGCCGCAGCACTGGAGCCGGGCAAGAAGGGCGGCATCCTGAAGATGCAGATGATCATCAAGGAAATGAAGGATCCGCGCTCCTGGGACTGGTCCGAGATCGCCAATGTCATGCGCCAGTGCAACGACTACATGATCCGCTACACCACCGACTTCACCTTCGAGGGCCACCTGGTCGAAAGCTGGGAGGTGAGCGACGACGCTGTCGAATATACGCTGCATCTGCGCAAGGGCGTGAAGTGGTCGAATGGCGACGACTTCAACGCCGACGACATCGTCCACAATATCGAGCGCTGGTGCGACAAAGCGGCCGAAGGCAATTCGATGGCCGGGCGCATGAACTCCCTCATCGATCCCGCGACCAAGAAAGCGGCGACCGGCGCCATCACCAAGGTCGACGACCACACAGTGAAGCTGAAATGCCAACAGTCCGACGTCACGATCATTCCGGGCTTTGCCGATTATCCGGCGATCATCGTTCATCGCGACTTCGAGAAGAACGGCGGCGACATGCTCAAGACGCCCGGCACCGGTCCCTATGAGCTGATCTCCTACAAAGTAGGCGAATCGGCCACGGTGCGGCGGCGCAAGGACTTCATCTGGTTCGGCGGCGACCCCTATCTCGATGGCGTCGACTGGACCGACTACGGATCCGACGCCTCCAACCCCGCCATCGCCAGCGCCTTCGAGGCCGGTGAGATCGATTGCAACTACCAGACGGTCGGCGGCACGGTCGACCTCTATGACAGTATGGGACTGGTCAAGGAGCCGGTCGTCACGGCCGGAACCATCGTGCTGCGCACCAATGTGACCAACAAGCCTTATGACGACAAGCGGGTGCGCAACGCCATCCAGCTCGCGGTCGACAATGAGACCGTGCTGAAGCTCGGCTACAGCGGCCTTGGACAGGTCGCCGAAAACCACCATGTCTGCCCGATCCATCCGGAATATTACGCTTTGCCGAAAGTCCCACGCGATCTCGCCAAGGCCAAGGCGCTAATGGCCGAGGCCGGCCAGGCGGATCACGAGTTCGAGCTGATCTCTTACGATGCGGACTATGTGAAGGACCCCGCCGACGTCGTCGCCGCGCAGATGCGCGAGGCCGGCTTCAAGGTCAAGCGGACCATCATTCCGGGCTCGTCGTTCTGGAACGACTGGACGAAATATCCGTGGTCGACCACCGATTGGGGCATGCGGCCACTCGGTGTCCAGGTGCTGGCGATCGCCTATCGCAGCGGCGAGGCTTGGAACGAGTCGGGCTACGCCAACCCGGAATTCGACAAGAAGCTCAACGCGGCATTGGCTATGCCGGATGTCGACAAGCGCAAGGAACTGATGAAGGACGTGGAATTCATCCTGCAGGAGTCCGGCATCCTGGTCCAGGCGTTCTGGCGTTCGCTTTACCGGCACCATGCGACCTATGTGAAGAACCTCGGCATGCATCAGACATTCGAACTGCAGCTGGACAAGGTCTGGCTCGACAAGGCGTAGGCCGGACGGTCACGGCAAATATCTCAGGGGCGCATGTTGCGCCCCTGAACTCGCCGGGCGACTGCGATTGACCCATCAGCCAAATCAAACGCCAAGATAAAGTCGCCGAACAAAGGGAAGAAACATGCGTACTCATGCACAAGCCGTCGTCATCGGCGGTGGCCTGATCGGCTGCTCGATCCTCTATCATCTTGCCAAGTTCGGCTGGACGGATGTCGTCCTTCTGGAGCGCAGCGAACTGACCTCCGGCTCCACCTGGCACGCGGCGGCCAACATCCACGGCCTGCATGATTCCACCAATATCAGCCGCCTCCAGCACTACACGATGGCGCTCTACAAGGAACTGGAAGCCGAGACCGGCCAAGGCTGCGGCATCTTCCAGCCGGGCTCGCTGTACCTCGCCCAGACGGAGGCGCGCGAGCATCAGCTGAGGCTCCAGGAGGCCAAGGCGCGGCGCTACAAGATGAATTTCTACGAAGTCGCGCGCGACGAGGCGGAGCGGCTGCATCCGCTGGTCGACTTCGACGGCATACGCTGCATCATGTACGAGCCGGAAGGCGGCAATGTCGACCCGTCCGGCGTCACCGCCGCCTACGCCGCGGGCGCGCGTCAGCGCGGTGCCGAGATCCATCGCTTCACGCCGGTCACCGCCACCGAGGCGCAGCCCGACGGCAGCTGGATCGTACGCACGCCAAAGGGCGACATCCACACGCAATGGGTTGTCAACGCCGCCGGCCTGTGGGGCAGGGAGGTCGCCGCGATGGCTGGACTGCAACTGCCTTTGATCCCGACCGAGCACCAGTATTTCGTCACCGAGACCATCCCGGAAATCGCCGCGATGGGCCGCCGCCTGCCCTCGGTCGCCGATCGCGACGGCGAGTATTATCTGCGCCAGGAAGGGCTCGGCCTGCTCATCGGCGCCTATGAGCGCAATATGAAATTCTGGGCTGAGGAGGGAACACCGCTGGATTTCGGCCATGAACTGTTTCCCGACGATCTCGACCGTATCGAAGAGAACATGCTGCGCGCGATCGCGCGCGTCCCGGCCGTCGGCACCGCCGGCGTCAAAAAGGTGATCAACGGACCGATGATCTGGTCGCCGGACAGTGCCGTGCTGTTCGGACCGGTGCCCGAACTGAGCAACTATTTCTGTTGCAACGGCATCATTCCCGGCTTCTCGCAGTCGGGCGGCATGGGGAAGCTGGCGGCCGAGTGGATGATCGAGGGTGAACCTTCGCTCGACATGTTCGCCTGGGACATGGCGCGCTTCGGCCACTGGGCCGGCAAGGCCTTCACCAAGGCCCGCGTCCAGGATCAGTACAGCCATCGCTTCAAGATCCACTTCCCCAACGAGGAACGCGCCGCCGGGCGGCCGGTGCGGACCCGGCCTGCCTACGACATGCAAAAGGGAATGAACGCTGTTTTCGGTCTCAATTTCGGTTGGGAGCACCCGCTGTGGTACGCCGCCGAGGGCGAGCCGCGCGAGGAGACGATCGGCTTCACGCGCCAGAACTGGTGGGGACCGGTGGGCCGCGAGGCGCGCATGCTGCGCGAACGCGCCGGCATCATCGACATCTCCAATTTCGCCAAATACGAGGTCAAGGGCGCTGGTGCCGAGGCCTGGCTCAATGCGCTGTTCGCCAACCGCATGCCGACAAAGATCGGCCGCTCCTGCCTCACGCCGCTAATCGGCAAACGCGGCGGCATCGCCGGCGACTTCACCGTGACCAGGCTCGCGGACGACGAATTCATGGTCATCGGCTCCGGCATGGCCGAGCGCTTCCATCTACGGTTCTTCAAGGCCGTCCCCTTGCCCGAGGGCACGACGTTCCGCTCGCGCACCGAGGACCTCTGCGGCTTCAACGTAGCGGGACCGAGTTCGCGCGACCTGCTGCAGCGCCTGACCAATGAGGATCTGTCGAACGAGGCATTCCCCTTCATGCAGTCGCGCCGGACCACCGTCGCCGGCATCGATGTGGTGGCGCTCAGAGTGTCCTTCACCGGCGACCTTGGCTGGGAACTGCATTGTGAAGCCACTGACCAGGTCGAGCTTTACTGCGCGCTACTCAAGGCCGGCAAGGAAGTCGGCGCCGGACCGGTCGGCTCGCGCGCGCTGATGTCGCTGCGCGTCGAGAAGGGCTATGGCAGCTGGAGCCGCGAATATTCGCCCGAATATTGGCCGCAGGAGGTCAAGTTCGATCGCCTTGTCAAACTGGACAAGGGCGCGTTCCTCAACCGCGATGCCTACGCTGCCATCGCCGGCAAGCCGGTACGCGATGAGCTCATCATGCTGTCGATCGACGCCAGGGATGCCGACGCGACCGGCGGCGAGCCGATCTTCCTCACCGACGGCACGCCGATCGGCCAGGTATCTTCAGGCGCCTACGGCTATTTCGTCGAGCAGTCGCTGGCGCTTGGCTATGTCAAAGCGGGCTCCGCCAAGGCCGGCGACAAGGTCTCGGTCGCCATACTGGGAAGGCCGCATGAGGCAATCCTGCTGCCGCATCCGCCATTCGACCCCGAGGGCAAGCGGCTGCGCTCGTAGAAGCTCGGCCACCCGTTCGCCCAGTGAGCCAACTGACGAAAACCGAAGCCGGCCGGAGACGCCGGCGGAGCTGAACGAGGAAGATTTTCGACCACCTGAAAACAAAGGGGGATCGCATGATCAAACGGCATCTGCTGGGCACCATGTTTGCCCTCATTCTCACGTCCTTCACGCACGCGGCGAACGTCAAAGCGATCAATGACGATGCGTGGCTTGCCGAAGGTCTGATCTGGTATCAGGACAAGCTCTTCTACGTTGAACACGGCCGCGGCTCCGTGGACGTGTGGGACGGCAAGAAGAACGCGATCTTCTGGAAGATGGACGGCTGCGGCCCTTCGGCTGTACTGCCGACAACGACCGGCGAGTTCCTCGTTACTTGTTATGACAACAACACGATCGGCCGCATCTTCGCCGACGGCAAGTCGCTGCCGGCCTATGACAAGGACACGGACGGCAATCCGTTCAGCGGACCGAATGATTTCGCGCCCGACAAGGATGGTGGCATCTATTTCACCGGCTCCGGCAAGGGCGGGCCGTTGATCGATGCCGCGACCTGCACAACGCCAATGGTCTCGTCATCTCGAACGACGGCAAGATGCTCTATCTGGTCGAGACCGAGGACAACCGGATCATCATCGAGTTCGATGTCCAGCCCGATCACGCCCCTGAACAACCGCCGCGTCTTCCTGCGCCTCGATGATCTGTTCCCGAACCAGCCGCACATCTGGCCTGACGGCATCAAGATGGACAAGGCCGGCGAGATGTATATCGGCCAGAGCCCACGCTCGCTCGGTGCGCCAGGCAAGATCCTCGTCGTCGATGAGGGCGGCAAGCTGCGGCGCACGCTTTCAGTGCCGTCGCCATCCGTGCCGAACTTTGCCTTCTAACCCGACGAGAATGTGCTCTACGTCATGGCGCTCGATCAAATCGATGCCGTGCCCTGGTACGGCAAGGTCTACGAGATTCCAAACAAATAGCGCGTTCACTGACGGACGGGTGAAGGCTTCGCCCGACCGGTCCGGTTGATGGCGTCAGCCGCCGAACCGATCCAGCCAATGTTGGGCAAGGTCCGAGCGGCGGCAAATCCAGATGTCTGGATTGGCCTTGATCTTGTCGAGGAAGCGGGCGAGCCCGATCATGCGGCCCGGCCGTGCTGCCAGCCGGCAGTGCAGCGACACTGTCATCATGCGTGGCGTCCGTTCCGCTTCGGCCAGCAGCCAGTCCACACCATCGCTGACATATTCGAAGAACTGGCTGCCTGTCTCCAGGCCGGAGCCGCGCGAGAACCGGCTGTCATTGTTGTCGAAACTATGCGGCACCACCAGATGCCGCTTGGCATCGACGTCGACGAAATAGGGCAGGTCGTCATTGTAGTCGTCGCAATCGTAGAGGAAGCCGCCATGTTCGGCCACCAGCCGCCTTGTGTTGAGGCTGGGCCGGCCGGTGTACCAGCCGAGCGGGCGAATGCCGGTCAGGCTCTCGACGGTATCCACGGTCATCGCGATGTGATTGCGCTCCTCGGCCTCGCTCAACGGCGCGTAATCGATCCAGCGCCAGCCATGGCAGACGATGTCACTGCCAAGTGCTGCGATCGCCTTGCCGGCCGCCGGATTGAGCTCGAGCGCGCGCCCCACCACGTAGAATGTCGGGATGACGTCCTTGTCCTGAAACAGCGAGGCGAGCCGCCAGATGCCGACGCGTGAGCCATATTCGTAGAGCGATTCCATATTGCGGTTGCGCAGACCCGGCACCGCCGGAGACACGGCAAGATCCGACAGGATTGCCTCGGAGACGCCGTCGCCCTCGTCGATGCTGTATTCGGCGCCTTCCTCATAGTTGACGACGATGTTGAGCGCCAGCTTGGCGCCGCCGGGCCACTGCGCGGCAGGCGGCTTGTCGCCATAGCCGACAAAGTCACGGGCAGGCAAATACGGCATCTCTCAAGTCTCCCGAGGCTTCTGTCGCAAAACATGCGGTAGCCAACACTATCCGCCGTGCATGTCGATCAGTATGCGCAGTGCCCGATCCATTATCTCTTGCGGGCCGACCGTCGCGCGCAAACAGTCCGTGAGGCCGTAGCCGCCCAGGCCGCGCACAATGATATCGGCGCCCCATAAGGCCTTCTCTGCGGCCTCCGCGGCGGCTTCGTCGGAGAAGCGGATCAGCACGAAGTTCGTCCGGCTCTCCGGGACGTCATATCCTTTAGCCCTCAGATCATGCGCGAACTGGTCGCGAATCCTCGCTGTGCGGGCCACGGTTTCTCGCATATAGGCTTGGTCCTCCACGGCCGCGACGGCCATTGCTAGGCTTGTCATTGTGACCTGGTTGGAGTTCTGCATCTTGCGCACTCCGGCCGCGACCGAAGGCGGAAACACCCCCCAGCCAACGCGCGCGCCGGCCAGGCCATAGGCTTTGGAAAGCGTGCGCAGCACGACCGTATCGCCACGCGCGACCAGCGCAAAGATCGGTTCGGGGTCTTGGTCGTCGAACTCGCCATAGGCCTGGTCGATCACCAGAAGCACATCCTGCGGCAAGGCGGCGCGCAAGCGCAGCAGCTCGGCGTTGCGGATGCGGGTGCCGGTCGGATTGCCGGGATTGCAGACGAACGCGACCCGCGTTGCCGGCGTGATGGCAGCCAGGATGCTGCCGGTCGAAACGGTGAAATCGTGCTCTGCCGCCTTGATGTAGGCCGCACCAACACGCGCGGCGGCGGAGGCTGCGAAATTATAGGCATAGGCCGTGCCCAGCACCTCGTCGCCTCGTCCCGCAAAGGCCGCGATGGTGCAGCTGATCAGGTCCATCGAACCGGCGCCGCACAAGATCAGATTGGGATCGATCCCATAGGCCTGCGCGATCGCCTTGCGCAGTGCAGTCCAGTCCGGATCAGGATAGAGATGGCTGCGGGCAATCGCGTCCTGGCCGGCGGTGATCGCCCTGGGGCTGGGTGGGAAAGCGCTCTCGTTCTGGGCAAGGGTTGTCCGGTCGCAGCCGCCGAAACTTGCCAAGGCAAAGGCGGACATGGCCTCGACATGAGCGGCAGCTTTCAGAGGCATGGGTGGTCCATGGGAATGTTCCTGTCGGCCATCTTGTGAACCACCGTTGCCGGACCGGCTCGTGGGACAAGTTACAAATCGCCTGCGCGTTCACAAGCAAAAACTAATCGTGCATAGGGCCCGAAATTCTGGCCCACTTTAGGACGCAAAACGCCCGGTCAGCACGAGAGCGGAAGAAAAGATGACGGTATGCTTGCACCTCGAAAAGGCGTTGCCGAAAGCCGTCAGACAACTGACCGAAATCTGGTCGCAAGAAGATCGGCATCATCAAGTGACGGGAAGCGTCGACATGCGGTTGGGGGAGATTTCGCGCTTTTTTTCGGATCTTCGCGCACTCGACGTCGTATCTCCAGTCTGCGGCAGTTCGTTTCACGGCCTCTCAATGGACGCTGACCGGGCCTGAGAATAGACTGCTACTGCGATCAGCGTCAGCAAGCCGATGAACCAATATTGCCAGGCTTGCGACAGGCCCAGGAAAACCATCGACGAATTGACTTCCTGGATCAGGACGGCGCCAAGCAGCACGCCGATGAAGCTGCCGCGTCCGCCAAAGAGACTGGCTCCGCCGAGGACCACTGCGGCAATGCTGCCCAGCGTGTATTCGATGCCCTGATTGGGATCGCCGATGCCGAGTTGCGCCACCACCATCATGCCCCCAAGCGCTGTGAGCAAGCTGCAGGCGATGAACGCGCCGACGACGGTCCAGCCTGTGCGCACACCAATATGCGCCGCCGCCTTCTCGTTAGAGCCAACGGCGCGCAAGCTCATCCCCCAACGGCTGTAGCGCAAACCGACTTCGAGGATGATTGCCAGGACCAACGCGACGATGAACACGACCGGAATGCTGCCGATAGTGGCTTTGATGGTATCCATGACGGTGGCGCTGATGGCTCCATCGGGATAGGGCCGCAGCAACACCGAGATGCCCTGAATGATGATGTAGACCCCTAGCGTCGCGGCAACGGAGGTGAAGTTCCCGAACCGAACCAAGGTCCCGTTGGTCAGGCCGACGAGGGCTGCGGCGCCAAAAACGGCCAACACGCCAACGATTATCGTTCCCATGCCGGCACCTTCATTCAGGAAGAATGACGCGATGACGAGGCTCAAGCCGATCAACGGACCGACCGACAGATCGATCCTGCCGGTGAACACCGCGCACATCTGGCCAAAGGAGACGAACGCCAGTGCTGCGGAAAGGAACAGGATCTTCTCGATGTTGAAGCCTGAGACGAAACGAATGTTGTGGCCAGACGCTACCAGGCCCAGCAACACGATTAGCCCGGCAAGCACGAAGCTTGGAACATAGTCGCCGGCGGCAACCATTCGCAGCCAGGAGCGCGTAGTGCCGGATCTGTGTCGTCCTTGCTGGTCGGTCTTGCGATGGGTGGTGGCCGTTATCATGGTCCGGCCGATATTGGCCTCATTGACGTCTTGGCCTGAGAGTTCGCCCACGACGTGCCCGCGGGAGAAGACCAGCACGCGGTCGCATACGCCCTCAAGCTCAACAATATCGGATGAGACGATCACCACCAATGTCCCGCGCGAAGCGACGTCACGCAGGATGCGATAGATTTCGGCGCGGGCACCCACGTCAACCCCGGCTGTCGGCTCCTCTGCCAGCACGAGTGAAGCCTCTGCCAGGAGAGCTCGTGACAGGATCGTCTTTTGCTGGTTCCCGCCAGACAGCGTGGCGACATTCTGCTCGATCGATGCCGCGCGAATGTTCAAGTCCACTCGCTGGGCTTCCATTTGCCGCCGTTCGAGCGGACGGTCCACGACGCCAAAGTTCGCGAAACGTGACAGGGCCGAGATGGTACCGTTTTCGCGCACGGAAAGACTGGGAAAAAGGCCTTCATGCTGGCGGTCGGGAGACAGATAGATAATGCCGGCACTACGAGCGGCACCCGGGTTGCCGAGCGGCACGGTCTTCCCGTCCAGAGTGACGGCTCCACGGGCATTTCCAAGACCTGCCAGCGAACGCAGGAAGTCGCTCTGGCCGTTTCCGGTAATGCCGGCGATACCAACGATCTCGCCGCCACGCGCCGACATATTGATGTCTACGAAATCAGCGCCCGAAAGCCCTTTGACCTCAAGAATACTTGCGCCATTCAAGACACCGGCTGATTTGAGCGGAAATTGCTTGGTGACGGTGCGTCCGACAATGAGGTTGAGGATTTGGTCATCACTGACATCGCGCACCGGTGCCGATCCCTTCACTTCACCGTCACGCATGACGGTGACCGTGTCTGCGATCTGCCTGATTTCCTGCAGCCGATGCGAAATGTAGATGACCGCCGCGCCGCGAGCCGCGGCTTGGCGCACGTTGCGAAACAGGATATCGACAAGGTCGGCTGTCAAAGCCGCGGTGGGTTCGTCAAGAATGAGGATCTTCGGGTCGATCGCAAGCGCCTTGGCAAGTTCTATCAGTTGACTCTGTGCTATGTCGACATCACACAGCCGGGTCTTGGGATGAACGGCAGAGCCAACACGATGGAGTTGGGCGACTACCCAGTCATTGGCATTCGCATAATCCGTTCGAAGCGCTGCTGGAACTGCAAGCAGCAGGTTTTCAGCCACCGTCAGATCAGGAAGCACTGCCGGGTGCTGATGCACGATGGCGAGCCCGAGCCGTTGCGCCTGTGCCGCGCTCAAGCGATCTACAGTTTGTCCGCATATTTCGATCGAACCCTGATCGAAGCTCAAATTCCCGGAGGCAATGCCCATCAATGTCGACTTGCCTGCGCCATTTTCTCCCAGAAGCGCATGAACCTCGCCGCATCGGGCCACAAACGAAATGTCCTTCACGGCGACGACATGGCCGAAACGCTTCCACACGCCTTGCATGCGCAATCCCAACGGGCTGTCCAACGCAGTACTGGTCGGCGTTGCTATGTCAGACTGAAGCTGCTCGACGGTGGCCATGGGTCGATCCTCCTAAGTGACTTCCATCATCCTCCTTGAGGAGATGAAGGGGCGGACAGAAGCCCGCCCCGTTTGGCTCGAGATCAGAGACCGCCCTTGAGGGCTGCCAGGACCTGTTCGTCAGTCAGGCTGGTGCCGTTTGAAGCGGATTCCGGAAGCTTCGGATTGCAGAAAACAGTTCCGGCAAGCGAATCCTCAAGCTGGAAGTTCGTCACTTCCTTCACACCGGCCTCAGCCACCGTATGTTTGGTGCCGTTGGGGTCGGTTATGACGAGCGGCTGATCCATCTTGCCGCCGGCTGCCTCAGCGATCGCCCAGCGTACGGCCAGACGCACGTTCCACTGCTCGGCGCTGTTTGTCGTGTACTGGAAGGCGGACTTGGCGTCGGCATCGTGCAGCTTCTTCCAGGTGCAGCCGAACACGTTGGCGTCTTCACCGGCGATCAGCGGAAGTGGCCGACCAGCCCGTTCGAAAACGCCCGAGGCGACAACGCCCATGCTGAGGTCCGCGATCACACCGTCGATCTGCGGATACTGGGCAATTAGCGCGCCCAGCGATTTGGCGACCATGCTGGAATCCCAATTCGTCACTTCGAACGGCTTCTGTCCGATCTGGACGATGCCCGGATAGTCCTTGAAGGCTTCGAGGATGCCATCAGCGCGCTCACGGCTCTGACTGGTTCCGGCAGGCCCGCCGAGGTAGGCGACATTTCCCTTGCCGTTGAGGGCCTTGGCCATCCATTTGCCCCAGTCGACGCCGTCCTGGTGGAAGTTCGTGCCGACGAAAACGCTGTAATCCTTGCCTTCCTCGCCGCCGACACGGGCCCGGTAGGGGACGACGGTGCTGCCTTGCTTGAAGGCATCGCGGATCGCCGGCAACATGGCTGGTCCGGCATCGGGGAACACGACAATGGCATTGACGCCGCGTGCCGCGAGACCGCTGAGGTCGGAGATTGCCTTCTGGGTGTTACCCTGTCCGTCGGTATGATCCCAGCCGGTGACATTCGGGCACTGGCTGGCCTCGTTGATCGCAGCGGCCGTCGTCATCTGCCGCCAGGGGTTCTGGGCGAAGCCATCCGCCAGCGCGACGGAGATTTCCTTCGTTCCGCAGAAGCTCGGCGGCGTCGCCGCTGGTTCGGCGCAGAAGACACCACCGGCGATGCCCTTGCACCAATCCGCGGCGCCGGCTTGTGTGACCGACAGCGGTGAGACAGTTGCAAAGGCCGACAGGGCGAGCGCGGCGCCCGATATCGCGTTTAATCCAAGATAAGACTTCATCATTTCCTCCCAACGAAGTTTGGTTGCTGTTCTCCAACCTGCCCGTGATGGACAGCGTTGAAACTGTTTATTCCCTTGGCCGCCGACATCATGCGGTCGACCTGTTCCTCAAGCTGATTGCCCGCCTGAGATTGCGAAAATTCAGACCATAGATGCCGACCCCAACCAGGATCGCGGCACCTTGGAAAAGGTATTGAACGCCGATGCTGGCGCCCGTCGTCAGCACCAATTGTTGCAGCTGTGTGAGAAAGAGGGCGGCGATCACGGTTGCCGCCAAATTGCCCTTGCCGCCAAACAGCGAGGTTCCACCCAGAACCGTCGCGGCGATCGACGGCATCAGGTAGTTGTCGCCCTGCTGCGGACTTGGCAGCTGCATAAGGCCGCCGAGCAGAATGCCGCCTGCCGCATAAAACAGGCTCGCACCCACATACGCGGCGATCTGGTAGCGGTCAGCGACGATACCTGCCGCGCGTGCGGCCCTGATGTTTGCGCCGACAGCCTCGAAATTGCGCCCGAAGGTCGTCGCCTTGACGACGAAAATGACGACGATAGCCATCGCTACTGCCAAATAGGCGAGCTGCGTGATGCCAAAGATCTTACCGTTGGCGAACGCTGCTATCGACCCGGGCACAGACACCGGTGTGCCGCCTGAAATCTTGACGTTCAGGCCGTAGAGCAGCGCGTTCATGCCGATCGTGGCAACGATGGGCGCAACACGAACCTTGCTGACGAGCAGGCCGCTGATCAGCCCCGCTACCGCCGCAGCGGCGAAAGCGTAGAAGAGGGCCAGGGCAACACTGCCCTCGGCATCGGGTTGGCTCTCCGCGAAGTAGCAGACGATGACAGCGCTGAGCGAAACCATCCCCGGCACGGACAGATCGATGCCGCCCTGCTGGATGACCATCGTTTGGCCCAGGCTGATGAGGGCCAGGATGGCGGCAAAGGGCAGCATTCCGCTCATCGCGCCGGTGCCAAGACTTTGCGGGGCGATCAGGCCGCCGAAGACGAACAGGACCAGCGTTGCCGCCGCGATACCCGCGGTCGGCCCGCCAGCTGAGGCAAACCAACTGCTCGGTCCGGATGCACCTTCTCCTAAGGCCGTGACCGGCTTCGGCTTGTCTGAAAGCTTTTCCACGTGTCTTGTCCTTCTGCGGATTCGCGGCATCGAACTTGTCCGTTAAAGCAGTGCGGATCTTGCTCCGCTGGCCAGACAGATTTCGCTGATCCGCAGCTTCTGGCTGGAGAGCCGGGACGGGAATGTCTGTTCGAGCCGCGACTCGTGAACGGGTATGACCCGTCGAGACTCATGGCCGACCTGTTTCATCATGGCTTCGGTGGCCATGATCAGATTGATCTGGCTGCCGGTGGCCAGGCCGACCGGGAGATACATGTCGTCGATCTTGAGCTGTTCGGAGGCGCCGTTCAGGTTCTCGAACTGGTAAACAAGATCACCGGCAAGCACCCAGGTGTCCTGGGAATCCGTCTTGCCATCATTGCGCACCGTCACCCACATGCATGCGAAGGTATGGCTGTCATAGGCGACGTGAAGATCGATGCCGGGGAAGACGTTTTCCATGGCACCATCGACCGCGATCAGGCGTTTGTCGCGCGCCAGCTGCACACCACGCAGGATATCCGCCGTATCGATGCCGGACAGGATCCAGCGCATGCGGTCCGGCAGCGACATCGCCCAGATCCATTCCTGCAGCTCCTTCTTCTGGACGTAGAAGGTGGCATTGGGAAATGCATCAACATTGCCGAAATGATCGAAATGCGCGTGCGTGATAAAGACCGCGTTGATGTCTTCCGGCGTCAATCCGATTTCGGCAAGAACCTCGCGCGGTCCGCGCCAGTTCTGGACATTGAACAGCGTGCCAAGATAGTTCCCATAGTCGCGGTCGTTGTAACCGACGTCGACCATCGCGGCCCAACCGTCTCCCTTGATGACGGCGTAGCAGTAGGGCAGCTTCACATAGCCTTCATTGTGGGCGCCGTAGATGACGCCACTCTTGTGATATTCGGGCACGTAGCCGTACTCGAGGACGTAGATCGAATAGAGTGACACCGGTTTCCTCCCTTGATCCAGCCGGTTAATTTTTCGCGGGTCGGCAGTTGCAGCAGGCCGCCCTGAAATCCACGGGCGTCAGTCCGGCGGAAGGTTCCGAAACCATCCGCAGCGACCGCTGCGCGAAAAAAAGCGCGTCAACGACGGCATCGAGATCGGGACTTGCCGGATCAATGAGATCGGCAAGACGATCAAGCCGCGAGAGTATCCGGCCGAGAAGCACAAGCAGATCGGCTAGCGCGGCTTGGTGGCGGGCCGCTGTCGGCGGCGCCTTCACCGCACCCAGCCGGTCGGTTGCCTCGCGCAACTGCCTTGTCACCGACGCCAGCAAGAGATCGTTGCGGTTGCGGTCGAGGCTGTCGGTCTGGAGCAGAAGCAGGATTCCCGAAAGCTGGCCAACGCAACGCTTGGCGGCGTCATAGAGCGGGCGGGTGTCTGACAGGTAGGAGGCAACCGCTTCATCCTTGATCCCTGACTTCAACAAGGCATCTGGCTGGAACTCGCGGGGGGTGTCCCATATCGAACAGGCGGGACGATGCACGCCTTCGATCGCTGAAGAAGGCGCTGGAAATTCGCGACAAAACGGTAGAAGCGCCGCCCCATGCGCAAGCGGAGCCTCGTCTTGTCCGGAATTGATCCTGAGCATGCGTCGCCTCCAATGTTTTGTCGTCGCATCGATCCGCAGGGCCGTGCGGACTGTCTTTTCAGTGCATGAATCGGCCGCCGTTGACGTCGAGAATGAGCCCCGTCACGTAGTCGGACAGGTCTGAGACCAGAAACAGGCAAGCTTTTGCGATATCGTCAGCCGTTCCGAGCCGGCCAAGCGGGATGTTCACGACTATGTCGCGCCGCTTGTCTTCGGTCAGCTTGTCGCCAAAGATGTCCGTGTCGATCGTGCCTGGGGCAATCGCGTTGACGCGGATATTGTGCTGCGCCAGTTCGCGCGCCATCGATTTGGTGAGGCTGTGGATGCCGCCCTTGGCTGCGGAATAATGCGGCCCGCCGAAAATGCCACCGCCGATCTGGGCCGCGATCGAGCCGATCGAAACGATCGCGCCGGTCCGTCGGTCGATCATCGAAGGCACGCTAGCCTGGGCCATGTTCAGGCTGCCCCGCAGGCTGGAATCGATGACCAGATCGAAATTCTCCTGGGTGATATCCATAAGCCGGTCGGGTTGGCTGATGCCGGCATTGTTGATCAGGATGTCGACATGTCCGAAGCGGGCCATGACGTCACCAACCGCCTTGCGGCAAAAAGCTGGATCCCGGACGTCGCAGACGACGCCGATGTGTTCGGGGCCGATGTCGCGCGCTGCATTCATGGCGGCTTCTTCGTCGAGGTCGAAGATTGCCACACGGCATCCCTGCGCGGCAAACCGCCGGGCCGTGGCCTTGCCAATGCCGCGCGGCGACGCCGCGCCTGTAATGATGGCGGTCTTGTCCTTCAGCATCACGGCGTAGTCCTCCCCATGTTCATTCATTCGGCAGCCTCGGCCGCGTCTTCGATTTCCACGCCCGCCCAACCCTCGATGAGGGCCGCGATGCGCGAGCAATCGGCATCGGCCATGCCTTGCGTCATCGCGAACTGCCAGAACTGGCGAACGTTGGCGCCGAGCCACATCGGCACGCCCATGCGCTCCGCTTCCTGCATGCAGAGCGTCACGTCCTTGTGCATCAGCTCGGTGCGAAAATTCTGGTCGTAGCGGCGTGTCACCACATGCTTCGGATAGGCGATCTCCGACACCCAGGACCGGCCGGAGCCGGCATTGATGATCCGGAACAGATCCTCGGGCTCGATGCCTCCCTTTTCGGCGAACGCCAGCGCCTCGCCGACGATCACCATGTTGGTTGCGGTGAGAAGATTGTTGGCGAGCTTGAGGATCTGTGCCTTGCCCACTTCGGGGCCGAGATGAACAAAGGTCTTGGCAAATGTCGCCAGGAAAGGCCGTGCCCGTTCCAAGGTGTGCTCCGACCCCGAAGCCATGACCGCCAGCGTCTCGTTGCGGACGCCTATCGGTCCGCCGCTGACAGGCGCATCCAGCACCGATACGCCGCGCCCCGCCATCGCATCGCCGACCTTGCGCGCCATTGTCGGGCCGGTGGTCGAGAGGTCGATATAGTGCTTGATGCGTTTGCCATGGATAAGGCCTGCCTCGCCCAGCGCGACGGCCTCGACGATCGGCGCGTTTGGCAGGCTGACGAAGACCGTCTCGACCGCATTGGCGACCGCGGCGGCGCTGTCTTGCCGCTTTGCTCCCTGCGCGACAAGCACGTCGACGGCCGCAGCGTTGGTATCGAAGATGTGGACGTCGAGCTGGGCTGCTAGAGCCTTGCTGACCATGGGCATGCCCATCGCACCGAGACCGACGAATCCGTAAGAATTACTGGGCACGCGCGCTCTCCCCGATCGCTGTAAGATGTGACGGCGCGCCTTCGTAGAGGCGATAGATGCCGGTGCCGTCGATGTCGCCGTGGCCGGCGGTGATAAGCAGACGAAAGAGCTGGGCGGCTTGGCCGGACATTGGGGTTGCCGTGCCCGAACTACGGGCGAGCTCCTGCACCATGTCGAGGTCTTTCAGCAGCTGACGCGCATAGGCCTGCGGCGCGAAATCATGTGCGGCGATACGTGGATAGAGCTGTTGCATCAGAACGCCGTCGGCATGGCCGTATTTCACGCATTCGGGCAGCAGCGCAGCATCCATTCCTGCCGCTTCAGCGAGGCGCACGGCTTCGGCCAGAACAGCATAATTCGTGCCGACCACGAGCTGCGCGATCATCTTGGCAACCGAACCCATGCCTGTCTGTCCGACATGGGTGAACTGCCGGCCGACGTCCTGGATTAAGGAACGGATGCGTGCGATCGCCCAATCCGAGCCGCCGGCCATGATCGTCAGATTGCCTTCGCCTGCCGCCGAGGGACCACCCGAAACCGGAGCGTCGATCCATTCGCATCCCGTGGCCGCTTGGACGCGCCAACCGATGGACCGGCAGAAATCCGGCGACACGGTTGAGAAATCCACCACGATCTGCGGTGACAGCAGAGCATCCGACAGGCCCGCTTGGCCAAACACCACGGTTTCGACTGCCGCCTGCGACGGCAGGTTGAGGAGCACGAGATCCGCGTCCTCGACACAGTCTTTTGGCGACGCAGCGCCAACTGCACCCGAAGCCATAGCCGCAGCTTGCCGGCCGGCATCGGCGTCGAAGACTCGTAGCTTGTAGCCAAGCCCTGCAAGGCGCGCGGCCATGGGTCCGCCCATCAGGCCGACGCCGATATAGGCAAGGCGCGGCTTACCGGATGTCATAGAATTGGACCGCATTGTCGTGGAACAGGCGCTTTTGCGCTTCAGGTCCGAGATCCGCCGTGATCTCCTTGTAGCCACCAAAGATCTTATCGAGCGTGCCGCACACACTGTCGACCGGGAAATTGCTCCCGAACAGGCAGCGCTCGACGCCGTAAATCTCGATGATCGACCTCACGATGTCGCGGTTGTTGGCGACCGTCCAAGGCTGGCCAGGCACGCCGATGCCGGAGATCTTCACCGCCACGTTGGGCCGCTTGGCGAATTCGGTCATTGCCGCCTTCCAGCCGGCAATCCCCTCGGCACTGCGATCGGCCGGCAGCCCTGAATGCAGCAGGATGATCTGCGTCTGCGGGAAGCGGTCGGCGAGCGTGCACGCCTCGTGCAGATGCCACCATGGTGTCTGCAGATCGAACCGCAAACCATAGCTGGACAGCATGGCGAAACCTTCGACCCAATGCGGGTCGACCATGCTGCCTGGAGCGGCTGAGCCGGGCTTGGGATTGGATGTCGGCTTGTGACGCAGGCCGCGTACGAAGTCGAAACCGGCCAGCCGCTCCAGCACCCGGGCGCGGTCGTCCCGGTCGAGCCATGCCTGGCCGACAGCGACGTTAGGCCACCCCGTCTCAGGACGAAGGGAGGCGATATAATCCATCTCGCCGATTGGATCATTCGGATCCCACTCGGCTTCGATATAGACCGTCTTGACAACGTGGTGGCCGACAGCGTCCCGCTTGTAATCGGCCGGCAGATACGGCCGGCATATCGAGGAGTAGTCGCCATAGCGGAATGGGATCAGCGGCCGATCGTTGAGCCACGGATAATAGTTCTGCTCGGGATTCCAGAAGTGGACGTGAGCATCCACCATCGGCATATCAGTCACGTCTGTCTCCTCTCCGTCTCGGGATGACCCGTCTCAGATTGGATGCCAGCTCCTCTTCCGGCATCCGCAGTCGTCGCCGCGATTTATTCAGCGGCGGCCGCATAGGGGACGTTGCGCCCGCCATAGCGACGGACACGAACGTTTGCCTGCTCGGCATGGCCGGCGAACCCTTCAAGTATGCAAAGGCGCGAACAGTATTCGCCGATCATTGCCGAGGCCTCATCGGTCAGGACGCGTTGATAGGTAACGGTCTTCAGGAACTTGCCGACCCAAAGGCCGCCGGTGTAGCGGGCGGCTCCCGCCGTCGGCAGCGTGTGGTTGGTTCCAATCACCTTGTCGCCATAGGCGACATTGGTTCGCGGCCCGAGAAACAGCGCCCCGTAGTTCGTCATCCGCTCGAGGAAGATATCCGGATCGCGTGTCATGACCTGCACATGTTCCGATGCGATGCGGTTTGCTTCACCGACCATTTCGTCCTCTGTCGAACACAGGATCACCTGGCCGTAATCCTCCCATGCGCGACGGGCGACGACGGCAGTCGGCAGGATATTCAGCAGCCTTTCGACCTCTGCGATCGTGGCTTTGGCGAGGGCCTCTGAATTGGTCAGCAAGACTGCCGGTGAGTTGGGACCATGCTCGGCTTGGCCGAGGAGATCGGTCGCGCATAGCTCGGCGTCGACGCTGTCATCGGCAATGACCAGGGTTTCCGTCGGACCGGCGAAGAGATCGATGCCGACCTGCCCATAGAGCTGGCGCTTGGCTTCCGCCACAAAGGCGTTGCCTGGACCGACCAGCATGGCAACGGACTGGATGCTTTGTGTGCCCAGTGCCATGGCGGCTACGGCCTGCACACCGCCGAGACAATAGATTTCATCCGCGCCTGCCAGGTGCTGGGCCGCAACGATCGCCGCGGCAGGGCGCCCCTCGTAAGGCGGCGCAGCCGAGAAGATGCGCGGCACGCCGGCAACCTTGGCCGTAATGACCGACATATGGGCCGAAGCCAGCAATGGATATTTTCCGCCCGGCACATAGCAGCCGACGGACTGAACGGGGATGTTCTTGTGCCCAAGAACAACGCCCGGCAGGGTTTCGATCTCGATATCGCGCAACGCTTCGCGCTGATGCTGCGCGAAGTTGCGAACCTGTTCCTGCGCGAAGCGGATGTCGCTCAGGTTCTGTTCGGACAGTTCCGCAAGGCAGGCGCGTATTTCCGCATCGGTCAGGCGAAAATCCTTGCGGTCCCATTTGTCGAAGCGGATCGAAAGCTCGCGCACCGCAACATCGCCACGCGCACGGACATCTGCGATGATGCCCTCTACAGTGGCTCTGACGGTGGCCTGATCGGCTGCCACGGCGCTCGGGTCGCGCCCCTCTTTGAGTTTGCGGATCACTTGGTCGCCCCTTCCGTCGTCCTGCCTTCTAAGTAGCTGTCGAGATCGAGCGCCAGTTTGATGATGCTCGAATAGTCCTCGCCGGCATGTCCATTCTGGCAATGGATGGCGAAGAGCTCTGTTGCCAGATTTCCCATCGCTGCCAGGACTTTCGAGCTGTTCGCCAGTTCCTTGGCGAGCCGCATGTCCTTCAACTGGAAATCCGAGCGGAAACCGCCGGCAAAACCGTTGGCAGAGGGCACATTCTCCATCAGGCCCGGGAATGGGTGATAGCGCTCGAGCGCGTAGTTGTTGCCCGAGGAGTTGCGCATCACATCGCTGAGGATTGCTGGGTCGAGACCATTGGCGACACCGAGTGCCAGCGCCTCGACAGTTCCCGCCATGCATATTCCGGACAGAATGTTGTTGCAGAGCTTCGCCGTGTGGCCCGCTCCCGAAGCCCCGACATGATAGATGCGCTGTCCCATTGCTTCCAGCAGAGGGCGGGCATGCTCGACATCCGTGGCCTCGCCGCCGACCATGAAAGTCAAAGTGCCGGAATGGGCGCGCGGCGTCCCGCCTGAAACCGGTGCATCGATCATGCGCCGGCCGGCGGCGCGGGCGGCAGCGGCGATTTCCACGGTGACGGTCGATGAAATCGTGCTGCTATCCATCAAGAGCGCACCCTTGCGGGATGCCGCGATGACACCCGACGCTCCAAGATAGGCGTCGCGGACATTGTCTCCGGTCGGAAGCATGGTGATAACCACATCGGCCGATGAAGCCGCCTCGGCGGCGGAGGTGGCACGTTTCACGCCCTGCTTCTCAGCCGCGTCCTGTGCGGCCGAAGACGGGTCGAAGCCAATGACTGGAAAGCCAGCTTGGACCAGATTGCGGGTCATTGGTTGACCCATATTGCCAAGTCCGAGGAAAGCGACGGTTTTCACTTGAGCATTCTCCCGGTCAGGCAGCCGACGTGTTGACGATGACGGTCTTCGACCAGGTGAAATGCTGGACCATGCTTGCCAGCGAGAGCTCACGTCCCATGCCGCTCATTTTCGTCCCCCCATATTCGATGTTGGCTTCCGCGACGGCAAACTGGTTGACCTGCACGAAGCCGGCGTCGATGCGCGACACGAAGTCGAACGCCGCCGGGAGGTTTTCCGTGAAAATCGTTGCCGCGAGGCCGTAAGGCGTGTCGTTGGCTTCCTGCAGCACGGTCTCGAAATCGGTAAAGCGTGAGACAGTCGCGACCGGCCCGAAGATCTCGTCACGGCAAACGGGTGAGCTTGCGGGAACGCCCTCGATCAGCGTCGTCGAGTAGTAATAACCCTTGTCCAGACCTTCGGGACGCTGGCCGCCGCAAAGGATACGGGCGCCCGGCGTCTGCCGCGCCATTTCGATATAGCGTTCGACACGATCGAACTGCTTGCGCGATACGATACAGCCCACCTGTGTCGCTTCATCCAGCGGGTTTCCAACCCGAAAAGACGGAATGCCGGCCAGGACGCGCTCGATCACCGCATCATAGATGGCGTCGTGGATATAGATCCGCGTACCGGCGGAACACGACTGGCCCTGACGCTGAAGCCGAAGCCCCTGCAGAATGCCACGCGCCGCGCGATCGACATTGGCATCAGCCAGGACGATGTTCGGATTCTTGCCACCGAGTTCGGCTGTGACTGGTATGATCTTGTCGGCGGCGTAGTGCATGATCAAGGCGCCGACGGCGCTCGATCCGGTGAAGCTGATCTTGCGCACAGCCGGATGTTGGCAAAGCAGGCGACCTGCTTCCTCGCCGAGCCCGGTGATTGCGTTCGCGACGCCGGGTGGCAGAACCGCCTGCAGCAGTTCGAACACCCGAAGCACCGCCAAGGGTGCTTGCTCGGCCGGCTTTAGCACGACGGTGTTGCCCGCGGCGAGTGCCGGGGCGATCTTGCTGGCAAGCTGCATCAGCGGTGCATTCCACGGAATGATCGCGCCAACGACACCAAGCGCCTCGCGTCGCGTATAGAGCAGCCGGCCAGGATCGGGCGGATAGGTCTGGCCGTTGATCTCGCCGGCCAGGCCACCGAAATAACGCAGGATGTCGACCATGGTGCCGGCTTCATTGCGCGATTGGGTTGGAAGTGCGTTGCCAGTCTCCAGCGACGAGAGCCGGGCAATGTCTTCACGGAAGCCGTCGAGATGATCGGCTGCCCGCATGAGCAGGGCGCCGCGCTCTCTCGCCGGCGTTGCCGACCAAGACCGGAACGCAAGGGAAGCCGCATCCACCGCAGAATTGACATCCTCTATGCCGCAGCGCGGCGCAGAGCCGATGATCTCTTCGGTGGCGGGGTTCTCGATATCGAATTGCGCGGTTGTGAGCGCTTTTCTCAAGCCGCCGCCGCAGACGATCTGGCCCGAAAGTCGTCTCGCTTCCGTGGTTTGCGCGCCGATGCGCGCTTCAAGAGAGTCTGTTGCAAAGGCTTTCATATGAGATGGCTTCTGTCGTTTTTGATTGAGCATACGTATGCACTCTGTTAGACATTTGAAATGAGTTTGTCAAACAGGAGTGAGAAATGTCTATGACAACAATCGGCCTCGTCGCTGGAGACCCATCCGGTGTCGGTCCGGAACTTTGTGCCAAATTGGTCAATGCAAAGGGGCGCCAGAGTGACCTTCGCGTTGCCGTCTTTTGTGGGAAAGGGAGCTTTCGCGACGGAATGCGAATCGCTGGACTCGATGCTGAAATCCCGGTCGTCGATGGCGTCTCATCAATTCCGGAGCGTGGCGGCGTGGCGCTGATTTCAGGTCTGGATCGAGGCGGCCACAAACCCGGTGTGGCGAGCGCGGAGGGCGGAACTGCCACGCTCGCGGCGCTGGAGAGTGCAGCAGACGCGGCCGGGGCAGGGCAGCTCGATGCGATTGTCTATGGTCCGCTCAACAAACAGGCGATGTGGCTGGCCGGTCACAAGGCGATCGACGAACTGCATTTTTTCTCAAATCGCCTCGGGGTTACTGGCTTCTGCTGCGAAATGAATAACCAGGGGGCTCTCTGGACGGCCCGCGTAACCTCGCATATCCCGCTTCGCGCCGTGGCCGACAACATCTCCGTGGAGTCCATCATTGCGGCCACGGTGGCCGGCGCCAGGGCGGTCGAATCATCAAGCGGCAAACGTGCGAGAATAGCCGTTGCCGGTCTTAACCCGCATTTGGGAGAAGGCGGCGCAATGGGCACTGAGGAGATCGAGATTATCCTCCCCGCTGTCGAAAGGCTAAAGGAGCTTGGATACGATGTCGCCGGCCTCTATCCGGCCGATACCGTCTTTCTGCGTGTGGGGTCGGAGAAGCTCGACTTGATCATCACCATGTTCCACGATCAGGGCCAGATCGCGCTGAAGACACTCGGTTTCACCAACACCTCGACCGTTCTTGGCGGATTGCCGCTGCCAATCGTTACCGCCTCGCAAGGAACAGCCTACGACATTGTTGGCCAAAATCGCGCCGACCCCGCCGGGCTGACAGCAGCGTTTGATCTCGCGCATCGTCTTGCTATTGCTGCGCGCAAGGCAGCATAACAGGCGCAAAAGCTGATTTGCGCAAGGATCCAATGCATGAGACGGTCAACTTCGGTGGATGTCGCGCGGGAGGCTGGCGTATCGCAATCGACGGTGTCTCGCGCGCTCGCCGGCGACGGGAGGATTTCAGAGGAGACAAAGAAAAAGATTCGCAAGACGGCGGAGCGCTTGGGCTATACGCCAAATGGGATCGCGCGAAGCCTGCAGACGAAGAAGACGAATATGGTTGGCCTGATCATGGCCGATATCCTCAATCCGTTCTACCCGGCCGTCCTGGAAATCTACACCCAGAAGCTCAACGCCATGGGCAAGCAGCTCCTGTTGCTTTCCGTGCCCAAGGGTTTCGAAGTCGATGACGTGCTGCCATCGATGCTTCAGTACGAGATCGACGGTTTGATCGTCACGTCAGCTGTGTTGTCGTCGCGAATGCGCGACATCCTGCACAACAGGAACACCCGGGTGGTTCTGTTCAACCGCTCCGTCGACGACTTTTCGATCAATTCAGTGTGCTGCGAGAACAGGTCCGCTTCTATGGAAGTTGCCGCCCTTCTTGTTGCCGCAGGGCATAGGCGTATAGCCCTTATAGGGGGCCGCCCTGATACGTCGACCCACCGTGAACGTAGCGCCGGCTTTCAGGATGAATTGCGCCGCCATGGAGTCCAAATCATTGGCGAGCAATTCGGCGAAAACACCTATGGCGGGGGTTACAGGGCAGCGATCAATCTGCTGTCCGGCCCGACTCCCCCGGACGCCATCTTCTGTATCGCCGATGTCATGGCGCTTGGCGCGTTGGATGCCGCGCGCTTCGGGCTTGGGTTGAAAGTTCCGCGCGATGTTTCCATCGTGGGCTTCGATGACATTCCCTCGGCCGCCTGGCCGGCATACGACCTCACCACCTTCCGCCAGCCGATCGAGGCGATGGTGGGGCGGTCGCTCTCCCTGCTGTTTGATCCGGCAGACTTTCCACCAGCGGCTATTCGCATACCCGGCGAACTGATCATTCGCGGCTCTACCAACATTGGTCCTGCAACCGCCTGAACTGATCAACGCCAGGATACTAATTTAGCAAATGCGTGCGCATACGTATTCCCAATTTCAAACAAATGGAGAGAGATTTATGGAGGAAAATCAAGTCGCGCCAAATTTCAGGCTGGACGGAAAACGAGCGCTCATTACGGGAGCTGGGCGGGGGCTGGGACTGGCCGCCGCCCATGCGCTCGCCCACTTTGGTGCCGAGGTTATTCTGGCCGCCCGCACATTGAGCGAGGTGGAGGCCGCCGCGGCCAATATCACTCGCGCGGGCGGACGAGCCGAAGCCATCGCGCTCGATATCCGGGACGTTTCGGCAGTGAGTGAAGCTGTTTCACACAGGCCGGCATTTCATGTGTTGGTCAACAATGCCGGGATGAACCGCACCAACCCATTCCTTGATGTAACGCAGGCCGATTTCGATGATATCATGGGCCTCAATCTGCGTGCTTCCTTCTTTGTTGCGCAGATCGTCGCGCGACGCATGGTCGAGCAAGGCGTGAGTGGCAGCATCATAAACATGTCGTCGCAGATGGGCCATGTCGGTGCCGCGACGCGCAGCGTCTACTGCGCCTCTAAATGGGCGATGGAGGGGATGACCAAGGCTACGGCAATAGATCTGGCTCCATACAAGATCCGTGTCAACACCGTCTGCCCGACGTTTGTCGAAACGCCGCTCGCTCAGAATTTTCTCAAGAATGAGGCCTTCAGGGCGGAGGTGCTGTCCAAGATAAAGCTTGGCCGCATCGGTCATGTCGACGACATAACCGGGGCGGTTGTCTTCCTGGCGTCCGATGCATCCTCTCTCATGACGGGATCGTCCATGATCATCGACGGCGGTTGGACTGCGGACTAAGAACCTGCTGGAGGGTCGCATGATCTGGATGCCGGACAGGCGAACCCCGGAATGAGAGCGCGATTTCAGGAACGGCGCTCGTAAGCCTTCGTGCCCGAGGTTTGGCGGGCGGTGTTCTGATCGGATCGGCGGCGAGCCGGGCGCGCCATCAGCGTCGCGAAAAGCCGTCGAGCATCACTGCGAAGATGATGATGGCGCCTTTCAGGATCGCCTGTTGGGCGGGTCCGACGCCAGTGATGCTCAACCCATTGTCGACGACGCCGATGATCAGCGTACCGAGCAGCACGCCGACGATGCTGCCCTTGCCGCCCGACAGGCTGACGCCGCCGATGGCAACCGCGGCGATCGTCGATAGTTCGAGGCCGGTCGTCTGCGCCATCGTGGCGCTCATGTAGCGCGACATGCTGATTACGGCGCCGATCGCATAGAAGCTGCCGGCAATGGCGAACACGATGATGCGCACGCGCACCACGCGCACGCCGCTGATGAAGGCCGATCGGGAATTTCCCCCAACGGCGTAGATTTCGGCCCCGAAAGCGGTCCGGTGCAGGACGAAATAGCTGAGCGCCACGATCGCGAAGAACAGGATGACCGGGTTGGGCACGTAGAGCAGGCTGCCCTGGCCGATGAAGGCAATGCTCGAGGGGATGCTGTCGACGAAGCCACTGCCGGTCACCTGATAGGCGAGCCCGACGCCGATTTGCCAGACGCCAAGCGTCACGATCAGGGATGGCAACCGCAGCCGTGCCACGAGGAAACCGTTGGCGGTGCCGAACGCGACGCCAACGAAGAGCATCACCGGGATGGCGAGAAGCGGAGAGATCGCGACGCCGAGAAGGCTGAATTGCGGGTTGGTGGTGACGAGGCTGCCGCCGACCATCAGCGTCACCGCCACGATGCCGCTCACCGAGAGATCGAGGCCTACCGTGAGCACCACGAACGCCTGCCCGCAGGCGGCAATGCCTCGGATGGACGACTGGATCAGCACGTTCGCGAGGTTTTCGGTGCCGATTGTGGCGCCGCGCGTGACGATTGCGAACCCCGCGATCAAGGCGGCGAGGATGAGCAGGCGCACGAAGTCGTCGCTGGTCAGTACGCCGAAGCCAAAGCCTCGGCGGCCCGGCCCGGCATCCGCTTCCCGAAGTTGGTCGACGATCACTCTGGTTGCCTCCGCAATTGCATGTCAGGCCGTGATGCGGGTTGGCCGCTCGCGGCGGCGGAAGAATTCGATCGACACCGCCAGGATGATGACCGCACCCTTGACCGTGTTCTGGACGTCGGTGCTGGCGCCCATGGCGCCGAGGCCGCTGTCGATGACGGCGAGGATCAGTGTCCCTAACAACACGCCGAGCACGGTGCCGCGGCCGCCATAGATGCTGACGCCGCCGATCGCGACAGCGGCGATGCTGTCGAGCTGCAGCCCGCTCAGCGTCCTGATCGAGACCGACATCATCCGCGATTCGATCGACAGGGCGGCGAGTGCGACCATCAGTCCCGAGATCACGAAGACGAGGAACTGCACGCGCCGGACCTTGATGCCGGAGAGATACGCGCTGGCGGAATTGCCGCCGACGGCATAGACGGCCCGGCCGAAGGACGTGTGGCTGAGCACGAAATGCGCCAGCGCGAAGAGCAGGAGCATCTCAATGACCGGCACGGGCACGCCCCGGATCGAGCCCTGTCCCAGCATGCTAAGGCTCGAAGGCAGATCGGTGATCGTGTAGCCGCCGCCGACGAGTTGGGCGAGACCCAGGCCGATCTGCCACATGCCGAGCGTCGCGATCAGCGCGGGCACGCGCAGCCGCGCGACCAGCAGGCCGTTGACGGCGCCCATCACGATGCCGACGAGCAGGATAATCGCGATACCGACGGGAACTGGCCAAGGATCGCCGCCGACCATGTTGAGGTCGAAGCGGCTGGTCAGCGTGGAAGCGCCAAGTACGCTTGCGAAGACGCCGATGCCGTAGAGCGACACGTCGATGCCTCCCGTCAGGATGACAAAGGTCTGGCCGATAGCGGCTATGCCGATGATGGAGCTCTGCAGCAGGATGTTGGACAGCCCGCGCGCACTGTAGGTAACGCCTCCGGTTAAGAGGCCGAACACGACGATCAGCGCCACGAGCATGAGCGCGCGCAGCACGTTGTCGTTGCGCAGGAAGCTCTTCATCCGTGTGCCTCCGGCACGCCAGCGATATCGGCGCCCTTGTCGCCGCGCACGAGCACCATTTCGAGCAAGTCGCGCTCGCTGACCCGATCGGGCGCGACTTCGCGTGTGATCCGGCCCTGCGCCATGATCAGGATGCGGTCCGACGCCACCATGATCTCGCGCATGTCGGATGACAGCAGCAAAACGCCGACGCCCCGCTCCCGCACCTGACTGCGGATGACGTCGTAGATCTCCTGGCGGGCGCCGACGTCGATACCCCGGGTCGGCTCGTCGAGAATGAGGAGCTTCGAACCGGCGGCGATCCACTTGCCGATGACCACCTTCTGCTGGTTGCCGCCGCTGAGCAGTCGCACGAGCTTGCCCGGTTCGCGCGGCCGCAGCCCCACATCGTCCATCACTCGGGCCACCAGGCCGCGCACCCGGCGGCCGACGAGCACGCCCGCAGTCGTCACTCGGCTCAGTGCCGGCAGCACGATGTTGAAGCCGACCGAGTGCTCCTGGACGATGCCTTCGGCCTGGCGATCCTCGCTGACGAAGCCGATGCCGAGCCGGCGCGCCTTGCTCGGCGTCATCGTGGCGACCTTCACCGCCACGCCATCGAAGTGAAGGCCGCCCTTGACACGGGTTCCGTCCGGCAGCGCACCGACGATGGCGCGCGCGAGTTCGCTCTTGCCCGCGCCGATCACGCCGGCGATGCCGACGATGGTGCCCTTCGCGATGGTCAGGTCGATTCCTTCGAACAGGCCGTCGGCGGAAAATCCGGAGAGTTCGAGGAGCCTGCCGGCGCCCGGTCCGGCCGCCTGCCGCAACGTTGATGTGCTGTCAACCGGCTTGCCGGTCATGCGCTCGACCAGCGTCGCCATGTCGATTTCGGCGATGCCGCAGCTCTTGACGACGGCGCCGTCGCGCAGGATCGTCACCCGGTCGGCGAGCGCGAAGACTTCTTCGAGTTTGTGCGAGATGTAGACGATGGCGACGCCGCGCTGCTTGAGCACCCTGACGAGGCCATAGAGATTGTCGATCTCGACGCGCGACAAGGCGGAGGATGGCTCATCCATGATGAAGACGGCCGGATCGTAGGAGAGGGCGCGCGCGATCTCCACTTCCTGCTGGTCGGCCACCTTCAGGTCGCCAACCGTGGCATCGGGCGACACTCTGCTGCCCAGCCGCTGCAGGATCTGCGCGGCCTCTCGGCGCGCCTTGGGCCAGTCGACCTTGCCCCAGCGGGCGGGCAGGCGGCCGAGAAGGATATTCTCGGTGACGCTCAGATACTGGACCAGGCCGAACTCCTGATAGACCATCGAGACGCCGTTGCGCTGCGCCTCGGATGGATTGGAAAACTGGGCCTGCTTGCCGCGCACCGTGTATTCGCCGCTGTCGGGCCGCAGCACGCCCATGAGGATCTTCATCAATGAGCTTTTGCCGGCGCCGTTCTCGCCGAGAAGGGCGTGGACCTCGCCGGCGCGCAATTCGAGCGCCACGTCCCTCAGAATCTTGATGCTCCCGAAGGACTTGGTGATGCCCACCATGCTCAGGACGATGTCACCCACGCGTGTCTCACCTGTTCCCTGGATACCGCCCGGCGTCTGTCGCGCGGTGGAATTGCAGCCACCCGCGCGACGAACGGATGCGCCTCAATAGCCGAGGAGGCTCTTGCGGTCGGCGAGCGTCGGGACGGGGAGGCCGATCTCCTTGGTGTCGAGGACTGGCCAGTAGTTCCACTTCCCGAGCGGCATGTCGGTGAAGGCGACGGTTCCGCCCCACATATGCGCTGCATCCGTGTCGATCGTCGCACCCGTCAGGAGCGGCATCGGCAGCAATACGCGGCGCGGCAGCTTGACCGTTCCGGAATTGGCATCGCCGTCGCCCAACGGCTGCTTGAGCACGGTGTGCCAGAGGAACTGCTTCACGACGACATCGATCTGGTGCCACGGGTTGTTCGACACCGTGAAGTCGAAGGTGCCGTCGCGCAAAGGTGCCAGCATCGCCTTGTCGATATCCTGGAGGATGACGACGACGTGGTTCGGATCGCCGGCGGGCGCCAGACGGTCGACGGAGCGCAGGCCCTCTGTGATGGCGCCGGCATCGCCGAACTGGGGATAGATGGCCTTGATGTCGGGATAGCGGGCAAAGGCATCCTGGATAGCCTTGATCACCGACTCCGGCTGGCCGGACGTGTCGACCGATTCGACGATCTCGACGGCGGGATCTCCCGCCAGCCCCAGACCGACGCCGTGGTGACGGGCCTGGCAGATCGGCAGGGCGCGTGCGCCCCAGATCTCCAGCACGCGATAAGGCTTCTCGGCGGTAGCGCCCGCCGTTTTGGCGAGTTCGGAGAATTTCACGCCGATCTGGCCGTTGCCTTCCATCGTGTCGGCATCATAGCCGGCAAAGCCGGTGAGCTTGTCGGTGTTGGCCGGAAGCACCCAGTTGTAGACGTCGATCCCGGATGCGATGGCCTTGTCGATGGTGGTGGCCATGGAGGTCGGGTCGATGGGATGCAGCACGATCGCGTCGTAGGCGTGCGTGGCGATGGCGTCTTCCATCAGGCGCGTCTGCGTCGGCACGTCGAATTCGGCCGAGCTCGTGGTGAAAGTCGCGCCGGCTTCCTCGAGCTGGGTCTGCAGGAGATGCTGCGCGATGACCTGGTAGTCGTCGCCCATCCACACCGGCAAATAGAGCACCTTGTAGGGCGACCCGTCCTGCTTGACGGCGATCCCTTTGTAAGGCTGCCACTGGACACGGCTCGGATCTATGAGACCCTTGATCTTGCCCCAGTCGGCCTCGGGTATGAAGTCCGGTCGCGCGGCTTCCTGGGCCGTCGCGGCAAATGCCAGGGACAGCGAGAATAAAGCTGCCGCTATATATTTCTTCATTGAATTCCTCCTCCAAACTCTTCCTGCCATTCGCGAATGCGGTACCTGGGGTACCGGCATTGCCTCCCTGCTGCGAAAGAAGACCTCCAATTCGTTTGCTGAAGCTATTCGGTGATAGGGGTGATGAATTATAGAAGCATGCAGCCGAACAAATATTGCCTGGAAGCACTGTCCTGAGGCAAATCCCCAACCGAAGTCCTAGCCGCCCCGGCAAGAGGGCTCAAATCGTTGTTCACCATGTCGGCATCGCGAACGGCGAGGAAACGGTGATATTCGGGTGGAGGGATGGCCGCGCTTTGTCGTCACCACGCCCTGCCTTCGCAATCGGGACAGTGTTCTTCGACAAGCTCAGGATGAGGTAGGAAGCGGGCGAGCCTAGGACGACCGAGAAGGAGAATGCCGGCGCCAATGGCGCGACCGCCACCGTCAGGTGTCGAGCTTGGTGGCCATGTCCTCGATGTCGTCGGCGATGACATCCCAATCCGCCTCGGCGGCAAGGTCGATCGCCTGGTTGGGGCCGAATTCGGTGGGACGCAGGAAGAAGCCGGTCATCAAACCGTACTTGCGCGCGTTGGCGAGGTCGCCATTGTGCGCCGACGCCAGCATGACCTCGCCCGGTTCGAGATTGAGCAGCCGGGCGCTGCCCAGGTAGGTGTCGGGATGCGGCTTGAAGCGTGAGAACATGTCGGAGCCGAAGACCACGTCCCACGGCAGGTTCGCGCCCTTGGCCATGTCGACCAGCAGGCGCACGTTGCCGTTCGAAAGCGAGCCGACGATGTATTTGGTCTTCAGCCGCGTCAGGCCCGCCACGGCATCCGGCCAGGCCTTGACGCGATGCCAGCCGAGGTTGATGTCGCGCAGGTCGTCCTCTCTGAAGCCGGTGACGCCAACATCGCGCATGGCCTCGTCGAGCAGTTCGCGATGCAGGTCGTCGAGGAGGCCGTAGTCCCGCGTGCCCGCGGTTACTTCATCGAGCATCCGGTGATAGCCGTGGCGCCATGCGTCGGCGACGGCGGCCCAGTCGCCGTTGACGCCGCGCTTGCCACCGAGTTCCTTCATTTCGGCGACCAGGCTGCCGCGCCAGTCCACCACGGATCCGAATGTGTCGAAGACGATGGCTACAGGTTTCTTGCTGGACATGGCGGTCTTCTCTTCGAATTTGGAAAAAGGGGAGCACCGGCGGGTTTCGCGGTGCGTGCTATGAGGCGCATCGTATCGAGGGTCTTCCTCCCATCGAAACTAACGGAGAGCCCGGCGAAGGAAAGTATCCGTTGGGCACCCCCCACCTCGCGGAACGTGGCGGCAGCCTGCGTCGCGCGGGCGGAAGGCGATCGCCGCGCGACGACTGCGTTCAGGCGAAGGCGATCTGTACCTTGATCGCCCGGCTCTTGTCGCCTGCCAGCAGGAAGGCGTCATTGGCATCAGTGACCGGCGTGGTCGCGCTGAGCAGCGGCGCCACGTCGATCCGGCCCGAACCAATGAGCTTGGCGGCGAGAAAACGCGCCTGCGAAGCGGAAGCTGCCGCGGCACCAGTTCCTTGCCGACGATGGTCGAGATCGGCAGTTCGGGGACGGCGCCCTGGCCGACGAGCACGATGGTGCTGCACGGCTGTGTCGCGCGCAGTGCCCGGGCGATGGTCAGCGACTGGCCGGCGACCTCGAAGACGACGTCGAATAGCCCTTGTTGGACTCATAGCCGGCCAGCGCATCCGGCCCGACCGCCCGACGTTGACCGTATGGTCGGCGCCGAGCGAAGGGGCGAGGGCGAGCGGCTTGTCGAGGATGTCGGTGACCACCACTTCGCGCGCGCCAGTCGCGCCGAAAGCAGGAGGAGGAGGCCGATCGCGGCGTCGACGCCGGCAGCCATGGCGACGGCGTTGGCGGCGTCGCAGACGATGTAGTCGGCAAACCCGCCCTGCACGAGCGGCGTGCGCATCGCGCTGCCGAGGAAGCACATGTCGGAACAGTGGATCGGCTGGCCGCTGCGGCAGAAGCCGCAAGGGCCGCAGGGCGACGACGGACTGACGGCGACCATCGCGCCCAACTGCACGCCCACGACACCGGCGCCGAGCGCCGCGACATGCCCGGAAATCTCGTGATCGAGGATCATCGGCTCGCGCACTCGGACCGGCCCGAAGCCGCCATGGTTGTAACAATGCAGGTCGGAGCCGCAGATGCCGCCATTGGCGATCCGCACCAGCACCTGTTAGGGGCCAGGTTCGGGCCTAGCCCTTTCCTCGACGCGCAGGTCTTCTCTCGGCATGCAGAACCACGGCGCGCATGATGTTCAAATCCTCGTATCCGGCAGCATCTGCCGTCGCCGCTTCAGTACAGGGCGCACGCCATGTTCAATGGCTGATCTGGCTGAGGAACGCCTTGCTGCGGGCTTCCCTCGGATTGTCGAAGAAGGTGCCCGGCTCGCCCATCTCGACGATCTCGCCCTGGTCCATGAAGATGACGCGGTCGGCGACCTGGCGGGCGAAGCCCATCTCGTGGGTGACGCAGAGCATGGTCATGCCTTCGTTGGCCAGTTCGATCATGGTGTCGAGGACTTCCTTGACCATCTCCGGGTCGAGCGAGGAGGTCGGCTCGTCGAACAGCATGATCCTGGGATTCATGCAGAGCGCGCGCGCGATCGCCACGCGCTGCTGCTGGCCGCCCGAAAGCTGGGCGGGATATTTGTGGGCCTGTTCGGGAATGCGCACGCGGGCGAGGTATTTGCGCGCGGTCTCCTCCGCCTTCGCCTTGGCGATGCCGGAAACCTTCATGGGCGCTAGCGTGCAGTTTTCGAGCACCGTCATGTGCGGGAACAGGTTGAACTGCTGGAACACCATGCCGACGTTGCGGCGCACCGCCTCGACGTTCTTCGGCCCCGCGGTGAGTTCGATGCCGTCGACGACGATCCTGCCGCTGCGGACCTGCTCGAGCTGGTTGATGCAGCGGATGAGCGTCGACTTGCCCGAGCCGGACGGGCCGCAAAGGACGATTCGCTCGCCTGTGCGGACCGTCAGGTTGACGGCCTTCAGCGCATGGAAAGCGCCGTAGTATTTCTCGACGTTTTCCATGCTCACCGCGAGCGAGACGGTTGCGTTCGCCTGTTCTGAACTCACGTGGACATCTCCCTGCGGCCGGCCGTGCCTGAACCTACTTCTCGGCGTTTTCGATGAAGTCCGGCAACGGCGCCTTCATCCATTGCTCGTGCAGCTTGCCCAGGCTTCCGTCCTTCTTCTTCCCGTTCAGGAAGTCGTTGACGGCGGCAAGCAGCTCGGGCGAGTCCTTGCGAACGACGATACCCTGCGCCTGCTGGCGCAGCAGGAACTTCTTGGTGAAGCGGTCCGGCGCCGTCTTTTCGATCTGGCCGATCGCGATGTCGGCAACGCCGAGCAGCGGCACCTGGCCGGAGATCAGTGCCTGCGCGGAGGAGGCGTCGTCGTCGTAGCGCTGGACGTTGGTGTCGGCCGCGGCGATTGCCGTCACGGCGGTATCCTGCGTGGTGCCGCGGGTGACGCCGATCGTCTGGCCCGCGAGGCCCGCCTTGTCGGTGATGGCGATATCCTTGTCGCCATAGACGAACTGCTCGAGACCGGCATAGGGCACCGAGAAGTTGACAACCTTGAGGCGTTCCTCGGTGATGCCGAGCGTGGCAAACAGCACGTCGGCCTGGCCCGACAGCAGGTACTGGATGCGGTTGGCCGAGGTCACCGGCAGGATGGTCAGCTTGACGCCGATGCTGTCGGCGAACTCCTTGGCGAGATCGGGATCGTAGCCGACGGCCTGGCCGTTGGAATCGAGCAGGCCGAAGGGTGGGTAATCGACCAGCGAGCCGACGGTGATCGTGCCTTTGTCCTTGATTTCCTTCAAGGTCAGGGCTGAAGCCGGCATCACGGTGACGGCCGCCGCGACCGCGACGCTCGCGACGAACGTCAGAGCATTTTTCCAGAGTGTCATCAGGTGTATCCTCCCTTTCAAAAAATGGATCCCCGACATCGAGGGTCCGGACAATTCGAGACGTCAGCGTGTCGCCAGAGCGGCGTAATGCCCTTCCATGCGCCGGGCGTAGACCGAAAGCGGCCAGCACAGGCAGAAGTAGATGATGGTCACCAGCCCGTAGACCTTGAGCGGCGAGTAGGTCGCGTTGTTCATGATCTGCGCGGCGCGCATCAGCTCGACGAAGCCGATGATCGAGGCGAGCGACGTGCCCTTGATCAGCTGGACGAGGAAGCCGACGGTCGGCGCCACGGCGATGCGCGCGGCCTGCGGCAGGATCACCGATTTCATCCGATCGAAATAGGACAGGCCAAGCGCCCAGCTCGCCTCGCTCTGGCCTTCCGGCACCGCCTGGATGCAGCCGCGCCAGATCTCGCCGAGAAAGGCGGCGGCGTGCACGGTAAGCGCCAGTGCGGCCGCCACCCAGGGGCTGACGCCGAAGCCGATGATCTGCAGGCCGAAATAGGTGAGGAAGAGCTGCATCAAGAGCGGCGTGCCCTGGAACAGGCGAATGAAGCCGAGCGCCGGCAGGCAGAGCAGCCGGTATTTCGACACCCGCGCCAGCGCCACCACGAGTCCGCCGACGGCGCCGCCAGCAAAGGCGGCGGCCGAAAGCGCGATGGTCCACTGGACAGCCAGAACGATGAACCAGAATTCCTGTATGCCGAAGGGGCGGATCATGACCTCGCTCCTACCGGCTTAAGGGATAGTTAAAGGCGAGGCGCTGGATCAGGCGGAACAGGCCGGAGAAGCCGAGCGACATGACGAGGTACATGCCGGTGATGACAAGATAGACCTCGAAGGCGGTGAAGGTTCGCTGCTGGATGTCGTTGCCGGCGGCGGCCAGGTCCGTCGCCGAGATCACCGAGACGACGCTGGTCGACAGCATCAGGTAGACGAACTGGCTGGTCAGCGCCGGGTAGATGGTACGCACCGCCTGCTTCAGGATGATGTAGCGGAAGATCTGCAGGCGGTTGAGCCCGAGCGCGACGCCGGCCTCGACCTGGCCCTTGGCGATGGATTCGATGCCGGCCCGGATGATTTCGGTGGCGAAGGCGCCGACATTGACCACCAGCGCCACGATGGCGGCGGTGTTCGGCGTCATGCGGATGCCGAATTCCGGCAGCGCGAAATAAATGAAGTAGATCTGCGCCAGGAAGGGTGTGTTACGGACGAGCTCGATATAGGCGTCGATCAGCCAGCGCAGCGGGGGCGGCCCGCCGGTCTTGGCAAAGGCCAGCACGACGCCGACGATCAGGCCGAGAATCATGGCAACGAACGAGAGCTGGATGGTGATCCACGCGCCCGTTAGAAGATGGTCCATGTTCGCGAACACGGGCGCGAATAGGAGCTGATACTGCATGACCTCCCTAACTTCCGGCTGCTCCAGAAATGCCTGCCCGCCACGCTCCGATCCGCCGACCGCGCGCGCCTCCCTATCGGGGAAGCTTAAGCCGGCGGCGCGATGCAGAGATATTATCGGTTCGGTTCCCCCCACCTCGCCAAATGTGTTGGCTGGCGCCGCCCGCGCGGCGGTTCAATCCAGCCGGTAGACGCGCCTCGCGGTGCCGGCAAACAGCCCGCGTTTCACGCCGTCGGATGCGCCGGAAACGATGCGCTTGAAGGCGTTCCAAAGGGCGGCATAGCCGATGCCCATCCGGTCGACCGGGAAGTTGCTCTCGAACATGGCGCGGTCGGCTCCGAAGAGTTCGATGCAGGTCTCGATGTAGGGACCCCACATGGAGGCGAGCTCGGCCGAGGTCGGCGGCGCGTGCCGGGTGTTGTAGTCGTAGGCGGCAAGCCGCATCATCATGCCGCCGAGCTTGATCGAGACGTTCGGGCACGTGGCGAGTTCGGCCATCGACGCTTTCCAGGCGGCGAAGACCTCGTCCTTGCGGCCGGCATAGGGGCCGTAGCCGAGCGGGCAGCCGCAATGGCCCATGACGATGCTGGCCTCGGGAAAGGCGCGCGCGAGGTCGGTGACGTCGGCGAGCTGGGGATGGTAGAGCCAGGCGTCAAAGGACAGGCCCATGGCGACGAGCCGGGCAAATCCGGCGCGAAAATCCGGCTGCCCGTAAAGCCCGGGCGCGATGCCCGGAAAGCTGTTGCCGATGATCGGGTCGGCGTCCCAGCCGCCTGAGTGGCGGATGCCTCGGAAACGACCGCCGCCGGCCCGTACATGCGCCTCCAGGACCGGCGCGACGCCGTCGCCAAGCATCAGGTCGGCGAAGCCGACGATGCCGGCCGCAACACGGATCGGCCCGTAGATGCCATTGTCGCACATGGCGGCGATGCCGGCGGCGACCTCGGTCTCACCGACGGGCTGCATCTCCTTCGGGCCGAAGGCGCGATCCCATTCGTAAGCGTTCATGTGAACGGTGGCGACGACCGTGTGGCCGCTGTTGGCATCGGCGAGGAACTCGTCGAGCATGTAGCGGTGGCCGCTGGTGGTGCGAAGGTCCCAGAGATGATGATGGGTGTCGATGATCTCCAATTCGGGGTCGAGAATGACCTCCGGCTCTGCCGTCGCCAGCCAGGCTTCGTCCGGCGGGAAAATACGGCCGTATCGGGTGGGCAGTCTGGACGAACGCATCGGTATTCCCTGTCTCATTTTTTGTCCGTGGACCGTGAAGCCGGCGGCCTCACGGAGCGGGCACGAGCCGGCAACGCAATGCCGATCCCGTGCCGGTGACGGCGAGTTCGCACGGCGCCGCGACGTCGAACGGTTGCGTCAGCGTGCCCGTGAAGACCACGCCGCTACACCTCCGGACCTGTCCCCGTTCGCGCAGATGCGCGATCAGGTGGCCGAGCACCGCGAGCGTATCGGGCAGATCGTCGCCGCGCAGGCCGCGGGCGCGCAAATGGCCGTCGACCGTGACGCCGGCATGTGCGGCGATGTCGCCGATCGCGTCAAGATCGACGGTTTGGCCCAGGACCACCGCATGCGACACGCAATTGTCGGCGATCGTGGCCGGCACGCCGATGCTCTGGCGGTCGGGAAGGCGCGAGGAGACGATTTCGAAGCCGATATGCGCGGATTCGATCAGGTCTGGGGTGACGACGGGTCCCGCATCGCACGCCAGCACGAGCGCGATCTCCAGTTCGATAGTGACGCTGGCATCGCGAGGCACGATGACGTCTTCGCCACTGACGTGGCGGCGCGGCGCCAGGATGCGCCCGAAGATCGGACGGGAGAGACCGGCGCCGCGATAGAAGTTGCGCCCGGCGAGGCCGATCTTCCAGCCGACTACCGCATGGCCGAGGAGTGCGATCAGCCGGTCCTGGACATCGTAGCCTTCGGCGAGGCTGCGCGGCCGTACGTCGGCGCGCAATCCGGCCGGCTGCGCACCGGCGCGCCATGCGTTCGCCAGTCCCTCTGCCGCGCGGTCGGGATCGAAGCTGTCGCTCATGGCGTCAACGGCCCGTCATCAGGCGAAGAAGACGCCGCCATTGACGTTGACGATCTCGCCGCAGAAATTGCTCGCCCCCTTCGTGCACAGGAAGGCGATCGGCCAAGCGATCTCCTCGGCGGTGGCCATGCGTCCGAGCGGAAAGTTTTCGCGCGGAAAGTCGATGTTGGCGCTGAACGGCGTCACGACCGGTCCGGGGGCGACGCCGTTGACCAGAACGCCGCCCGGCGCAGCCTTGCGGGCAAGCAGGCGGACCAGCGCGTGCAACCCGCCCTTGGAGGTGACGTAATCGGGCGGCGTCGTCGTCAGCGTGCCGCCGTGCCAGCCGGCCAGCGAGCCGATGAGGATCAACCGGCCGCCGCCGTTCCCGGCCATGTGGGCGATGCCGGCGTGACCGAGTTCGATCGGCAGCCGGACGTTGACCGCCATGGTCCGGGCGAAGCGGGCTTCCCAGTTTGGGTCCTGGTCCCAGGGAATCTGCGTCGGAACGATGCCCGCGCAATGGACGACCGCGCGGACCGGCCCGGAGGCGAAGAGCCGGGCTATGGCGCCGGGCGTCAGGAGGTCGCCCTGGACCGTTTCGGGAACGACGTTGTGGGCGATGAGATCGGCACAGGTCGCGTCGAGGCTCGAGACATCGGCGAGCAGCAGGTCGGCGCCGAGGCTGGCGAGAGCGCTTGCCGTCGCCCGGCCGATCCCGCTCGCCGCGCCGGTGACGACAATGCGCTGGCCGCTGAGGTCGAGCGCTTCGGGAAGAGATAGTGCCATGAATTCCACCCTGAAGCTGGCGTTTCAGACCCTGGCGCGCGGTGCCAGCCGCTCGATGATCGCCCGGGCGATCGCGCCCGTGCCGTCGCTGCCGCCAATGTCATAGGGACGAACCGAGCCGGCGCCAAACGCCGCGTCAACGGCGGTCTCGATCTCGTCGGCTGCTTCCAGGCAGGCCTCGCTGCTATGGCGGGCGCCGAGCCAGTCGAGCATCATGGCGGTCGACAGGATCATCGCGACCGGATTGGCGATGCCCTGGCCGGCAATGTCGGGCGCGGTGCCATGGCAGGGCTGGAACAAAGCGTGGTCGTCGCCGATATCGGCCGACGGCGCGAAGCCCATTCCGCCGACGAGCCCGGCCCCCAGGTCCGACAGGATGTCGCCGAACATGTTCTCGGTGACCATCACGTCGAAATCCCACGGCCGGCGGATGAGGTCGAGCGCGGTGGCGTCGATCGAATGCTGGGCCGCCATGACGTCGGGATGCTGCGAGGCGACCTCGAAGAAGATCTTGCGCATGAAGGCGAACGACCGGAACACGTTTGACTTGTCGATGAGCGTCACCGTGCCCTTGCGCTTGCGCCGCCGGGCGCGTCGCTCGGCGAGCTTGAAGGAGAAGTGCGACACCCGCTCGGTGACGTCGCGCGTGATCCGCATCGTGTCGGTGGCGACCTTGTCGTCGGTCACGATGCCCTTGCCGCGCGAGGCAAACAGCCCCTCGGTCGATTCTCGCACCAGCGCGAAATCGATCTCGGAAGCGCGCGGCGAAGCCAGAGCCAGCGGCACGCCGGGAATGGCCCGGATCGGGCGCAGGCCCGCGTAGAGCTTCATGCGAAAGCGCATGTCGAGCTGGGGGGCTGGCTCGGTGCCGTCGGGATGGCGGATGTCCGGCGAACCCATGGCGCCGAACAGGATGGCGTCGGCCCGTTCGGCCGCCTCGAATCCCTCTTCGGTCATGGCGACGCCGGTCTCCTGATACTGGCGGGCGCCGCCATTGACGCGCTCCATCTTGAAGCCGATGTCGTGACGCTTCTCGATCGCCCCCAGCACCGCCGTCGCCGCCTCCATAACCTCGACGCCGATGCCGTCGCCCGGCATGATCGCGAGCCGAAAAGAGTTCTCTCTCATGAAATTCTCCCGGAGCGCCGTATCTCCCCGACGGGGATGGACGCCCACGCTTTGAATGGATGCATCGCGCTTGCCGAAGACCGGTTTGCGATCCTGGACCCGATGCTGGTGAACACGGCGCGACGTTATGATGGCTGCCGCCGACGCGACAGTATCGGTTCGGCAGGCCCCCCTTATCAAACAGCGACGATCGGCGGCGGCTGGCGATCACCGCTATGGGACGGACCGCAGGTGATCGAGCATGAACAGCGCCGCGGTCGTCAGCTGTCGGTCGTTGCGGACGCAGATGACGTGCGGACGCGTCGACCATTCGTCGAGCAGCGGAATGGCGCAGACCCGGTCGTTGCCAACTTTGTCGGCCAGCACGCCGTCCGGCAGGATAGTGATGCCGAGCCCGGCCTCGACCATACGCACGGCCGATTCGAAGGTCTTCACCTCGATGCACGTCTTCAGCGTCATGCTGAGCGCGTCGGCCGCACCCGCGAGCAGGGTGCCGAGCGAACTGGTGACGGCGAGCCCGACATGGTCGAAGCCGAGCGTGTCGGCAAAGCGCACCCCGCCCGACGTGCTGAGCGGGTGCCCGGCCGGAACCAGAACCACCAGCTTGTCGTGCCTGTAGTCGAAGACATCCAGCGCATCCGGGAAGGCCATGTTGCCCGCCAGGATACCGATGTCCGTCAGGCCCTCGATCGTCGCCTGCAGGACGCCGAGGCTCGAATCCTCGACCAGGATGATCTTCACCGAGGGATAGGCCTTGGTGAAGCTGGCGATCTGGCTCGGCATGTATTGAACGATGGCCGAGGTGTGCGCGTGAATGCGCACCTGGCCGGCGACGCCGGAGGCGAAGGTGCTCATCTCCGAGGTCATCCGGTTGATCTGGCTGAACAGGGTCGCCGCGTGCTTGGCGAGCATCTCGCCGGCGGGCGTCGCCTCGACGCCGCGCGAATGCCGATAGAACAGCGGCGCCCCGAGTTCCGATTCAAGCGAGTGGAGGCGCTTGCTGATCGCCGACGACGCGATGTTCTCGCGCGCCGCCGCCTTGCTGATGTTGCCCAGATTGTAGACGGCAAGGAAGATTCTGAGCGTCGTGAAATCGGGATGGAACATGCCGTTCTGCCTTTGTTGGGTGGAACGGCTAGTCCTTAAGCGACAATCCGGCAGCGTCAAGCGCGGCCGGATTGGGAACGGTTGGCGCCGCGCGTCAGTCCTCTTCGGGCCCGCCTTGTTCGCCGATGAGCGGGAGGAACCGGCCGCCGCCGAAATCCTCCTCCCTGTAGGTCGCGGCTGCCCTTCGTGCGGTCCTGACGAGACGCTGGCTGTAGGGTCTTCGCCGACGGGATCAAGAGCCGGCCACCGATGTCGAGCTGTTCGCGCAGGGCGGGCGGCGGGGCGGGCGCGGCAGCCGCCACCAGGATGGCGTCGAAGGGCGCGGCGTCCGGCCAGCCCATGGTGCGTCGCCCGCGCGCACCGCGACGTTGTCGTAGCCGAGTTTCCCGAACCGTTGCCGCTGTGCAGGGCGTGTGCCCCTGTCAGCCTTGGTAGAACTCCTGACGCTGCATGCCGAGGCCCTCGATGCCGAGCGTAACGACGTCGCCTGCCTTGAGGAAGATGTTCGGTTTCTGGCCTAGGCCGACGCCAGGAGGGGTGCCGGTGGAGATGATGTCTCCCGGCAGCAGGCTCATGAACTGCGACAGGTAGGACACCAGATAGCGGACGCCGTAAATCATCGTTTTGGTCGAGCCGTCCTGGAATTTGCGCCCGTTGACCTCGAGATGCATCTTGAGGTTCTGCGGGTCGTCGATCTCGTCGGCCGTCACCAGCCACGGGCCGGTCGGTCCGAACGTATCGCAGGACTTGCCCTTGGTCCACTGGCCCTGACGTTCAGCCTGGAAGGCGCGCTCGGAAACGTCATTGATGACGCAATAGCCCGCGACATAGTCCATCGCCTCGGCCTCCGACACGTATTTTGCGGTCTTGCCGATGACGACGCCGAGCTCGACTTCCCAGTCGGTCTTGAGTGATCCACGCGGGATTTCGACCGGATCGTTGGGGCCGACAATGGCCGACGTGGCCTTCATGAAGATGATCGGCTCCGGCGGCACCGTCGCGCCCGTCTCTGCGGCGTGGTCGGAATAATTCAGGCCGATGCAGATGAACTTGCCGGTGCCGGCAACGCAGGCACCGAGGCGCGGGTTGCCTTCGATCAAGGGCAAGGTCATCGGGTCGATGGCGCGTAGTGCGTCAAGACTTTCCGGAAGCAACGTACTACCGGCAAAGTTGGCCACCTTGCCAGATAGGTCGCGGATGCGGCCGTCCTTATCGAGCATTCCGGGCTTTTCCTGGCCCAACGGGCCATAATGCAACAACTTCATTTTAGGGGTCACTCCTCGACATGACTTCTCGTTCTAAAGACGTAGTCGGCAGTCGTGGCGGCCGCAAAAGCCGGAAGGTCGCGGCCGATAGACAACAAGTTCCTTGCTACGCCAAACCTGCCATTTGGGCGATGAAGGCATTCGCGCTTATCAGTCCGGAACGGTCCAGCCCTGCTCGGCCGCGTGGCGCTTCTCGAAGGCATCGATTTGGTCCTTCTGTGACAGCGTGTAGTCGAGTTCGTCGATGCCGTTTAGCAAGCAGTGCTTGGAGAACTCATCTATCTCGAAGGAATGGACCGCTCCGTTCGGGGCGGTCAGAGTCTGTGCGGCGAGATCGACCTCAATGGTCGCCCCCTGTTGTTCCTTGAGCTGGATCATGATGCTGCTGATTGCGTCGCGTTTCAGTACCACTGGCAGCAGACCGTTCTTCAAGCTGTTGGAGAAGAAGATGTCGCCAAAGCTTGGCGCGACGACAACCCGGAAACCATAGTCGGCAACCGCCCAGACGGCATTTTCGCGCGACGAGCCGCAACCGAAATTATCTTCGCCAACCAAGATCTCGCCGTGGCGATAGGGTGGCGTGTTAAGTACAAAATTTTCCCGCTCCTTGCCGCCGTCGTCGAAGCGCAGATCGTGGAAGAGATATTGGGCAAAGCCCTCGGCGCGGGGTTTCGAAAGGAAGCGCGCCGGCAGGATCTGGTCGGTATCGACATTGACGCCAGGAAAGGGAACGGCTGTCGCCGTGACCGACTTGAACGGTTCCATGGTCATTCTCCTCGCTGAAACTGGCGAACGTCGGTGAGGTGGCCGGTGATAGCGGCTGCGGCCGCCATGGTCGGGCTCATCAAGTGGGTACGTGCGCCGCGGCCCTGTCGGCCGACGAAATTACGATTTGAGGTCGAGGCGCAGCGCTTGCCGGAAGCCACGGTCTCGCCATTGGTTCCCAGGCAAAGCGAACAGCCCGCCTCGCGCCACTCGAAACCGGCGTGGAGGAAGATGCTGTCCAGCCCCTCAGCCTCCGCCTGAGCCTTGACCAGGCCAGACCCAGGCACGATCCAAGCTTCGACTCTCGGATGGACCGTCCGGCCTTTGACGACCGCCGCGGCGGATCTCAAGTCCTCGATCCGGCCATTGGTGCACGAGCCGATGAATACCCGGTCGACCGGGATTTCAGCCAGCAACGTGCCGGGTTCGAGTCCCATATATGTAAGCGCCTTCGACATGGCTTCGCGGCGCTCGGCGGTGTTGGCGCGATCCGGGTCTGGCACTAGCGCGTCGATTGGAGCGACGTCCTCAAGGCTCGTGCCCCAGGTTACCATCGGCGCGATCTCGGCCGCGTCGAGTGTGACTTCCCTGTCGAACACGGCGTCGGGATCCGAGCCGAGCTGCGACCAGCGCTCGACCGCCTTGTCCCAAGCTTCTCCCGAGGGCGAATAGGGCCGGCCCTTCACATAGTCGAACGTCACCTGGTCTGGCGCGATCATGCCGGCGCGCGCGCCGGCCTCGATCGACATATTGCAGACAGTCAAGCGGCCTTCCATGGTCAGATCACGGATGGCGGAGCCGGCATATTCGATGACATAGCCGACCGCGCCAGCGGCGCCGATCTTACGGATAATGGCGAGAATGACATCCTTGGCGCTTACGCCGAAGCCCAGTTCGCCCTCGACGGAAATCCGCATGGATTTCGGTTTGCGCTGCCATAGCGTTTGGGTGGCCAACACCTGCGTTGCCTGCGTCATGCCGACGCCGAACGCCAGAGCGCCCAGCGCGCCGTGCGTCGAGGTATGACTGTCGGCGCAAACGATGGTCATGCCCGGCTGGCTGATGCCCTGCTCGGGGCCGATGACATGCACGATGCCCTGCCGGCTGTCGGCAAGTTCAAACACGGTGAAGCCGAGCTCCTTGGCGTTCTCCATCAGCGACTCGACCATGCCGCGGCGCTCGGCGCTGGGAATGCGCGCAACCTGACGCACGTCAGTCGGCACGTAGTGGTCGGGCGTGCCGAAAATTTGATGAGGAGCTCTCGGGCGCAAGCCGCGCGCCCGAAGGAACTCGAATGCTGGCTGATAACCGTCGTGGATGAGATGCCGGTCGACATAGAGCAGCGTCTCACCGTCCGCGCGGTCGAGGATGCTGTGCTGCGACCAGATCTTGTCCAGCATGGTGAGAGCCGCGCGAGGCCGGCCTAAGCTCATCATATTTTTCTCCCATAGGAAGCAGATCAAACGAAGCAAGCAACCAAAGGCGGTGATGCTCAGCCGCAGCCGGTGAGTAGCATGGCGCCCGCCGATACGTTCGGGGCCATTTTCTAACGTAGTGACGTCCGCCCCAAGGAGTCTTTGTTGGGAAGGGTGTCATCGCAACGCGCGATGACTGGCGATTGTCGCACCGAGTTGATCGGCTCACCATCGATTCTGGCCAAGGCGTGTCGGGTGGACAGCTTCCCCTCCCGACGCTCGTCCACGGGCGCATCCAACCCGACTCCCGGCAACGGGCGTCGATCCGAACAGACCGTCCAAACTACTTATCTTCAAGCAACACGGGGGGCCCCTGGGGCTTGGAAGCCACTGCAGTTAGCTGGCTCCTAACAATGCCGCATCTCTTTCAAGGGACAGGCCCGCCGAGCGGTCATCTCAAAGCTGACTCTTGCCCCCGTCAACGACGATCTCGGTGCCCAGCATGAAGGACGAGGCGTCGGAGGCGAGGAAAAGCGCCACTTCCGCCTGCTCGGATGGATCGGCGGCGCGGCCGATCGGCACGCGTGCCTGAACGGTCGCCAGCGCCTTTTCGGCGCCGTTGGCGAACGGTCCTTCGCTGGTGAACACGGCGGTCTTGGTTGGTCCTGGCGACAGGCAGAAGACACGGATGCGGCGCGACAAGAGGTCTGCCGAAATCGCCTTGGCTAGGGCCAAGGCCGGAGCCTTCGAAGCCGCGTACAGTGCCATATTGGGCTGACCGGTCTTGGCGGCGATCGACCCCGTCAGGATCACCACGCCGCAATCGCGCATGAAGGGTGCTGCCTTTTGGACCGTGAAGAACTGGCCCTTGGTGTTGACAGCAAAAAGCTTATCGAAATCCTCGCCGGTCCAGTCGGCGAACGGCTTGAACACGGTGATGCCGGCATTGGCGAAGACGATGTCGATGCCTCCGAGCGCTTCCGAGGCAAGCACCGCACCAGCCGCGATGGAGTCCAGGTCGGAGACGTCCATGTGGACGCCGACACTACCCGGACCCAGCTCGGCTGCCAGCGCCTGGGCTTTCTTGCCGTCGCGTGCGCAGAGCGCCACACGCGCGCCTTCGCGGACGAATGTCCGCGCCGCAGCAAGCCCGATGCCGCTCGTTCCGCCGGTAATCAGCGCAGTCTTACCCGCAAGTCGCATTCACAATCCCTCAATGTTGGCGCCCGCATCCGTCTGGTGGTGAGAACCTACGGGAGGCGGCGGGTGGTAGGAGCCCAGCTCATCTTCGCCGGCACACCCCCGGGCCAAATGGAGCATGCCCCGCCCTGATAGCGTTTGACCGGCTGCTCGGCATTGAATGCTCTCTTTGCCCCTTCATGGTTCAGACGAGAGCGCCGACGCGGACGTGGCGCCAGTCTCGGCCTCTCTTAAAAGCAGGCTTCCATGATCGAAAGTCGCAAACGGGAAGGAAAGCATCGTGCCCGACGATGCCGCGGCCCGGCACATCGCCGATCACGATGCCCCCCTTCCCGAATGGCGTCTTCAGTTGCTGCCCACGACGCTTTAGACAATCCGGGGACGCTACAGTTTGCCGGCTGATCCCGACTGGGATCGCGTGGTCCGCCGCGCCGCACGCAAATCGAAGGATTTCAAGATTCTCGGTTCAAGAGCAGGAGATTTATACATGTACACCGATCCGATCAGGGTTTTCTGGGTGCCTGGATGCTCGGCCTGCGTCAAGACGAAGGAGTTCCTGACCAGTCTCGGCGTGCCGTTCGAATCCGTGAACCTGCTCGAGAACGAGCAAGGCGCAGCCGACCTCGCCAAGCTCGGCGCGAAGTCTTTGCCTGTCGTATCGCGCGGCGAGAAGTTCACCTTCGCCCAGTCGCTCGACCAGGTCGCCGAGTTCGTCGGCAGGAAGCGAGACGGCGTCGAGCGACTGCCGCCTGAAGAGCTCCATCGGCGCTGGCAGGAATTTCTCGCGGTAGCGAGATCACTGATCGTGGAGATTCCGGTGGACAAGCTCGGCCACCATCCCATTCCGAACCGCCTGGAGCGAACGGTCCTTGGCCTTGCCTATCACATCTTCCAGATACCTGACGTGTTCGTCCGCAACGTCGCGGGAGAATTCGAGGATTGGGCGCACTACGTCAATCTTCCCGCGCCTGATGACATGAAAAACAATGCCGACATCCTTGCTTTTGCCGACGCATCGATCGCGACCCTGACGGGCTGGTGGGATGGCTTGCAGGACCGCGCCTGCCTATGGACCGTCCGGACTTATTATGGCGTGCGTTCGGGCTGGGAGGTACTTGAGCGCCAGACCTGGCACTCGGCGCAGCATACGCGCCAGTTGCAGGCGGTACTCGAAGGCTTTGATATTCCTCTCTCCAAGACTGTCGACGCGAAACTCTATGACGGTCTGCCGATGCCGGTCGCCCTCTGGGAATAGCGCCGCCGCGGTTGCCAACGACGGCCTCTCCCGCCATGCCAGCTGATGGCTACGTCGGACCGCTGCTTTTCGGAGCGGGCGCGAGGCAGCGGATAACCGAGGCGGGCGGGCAATACCGTCGAGCCGGGCAAACCCACCAGCAATCCTGGGCGAACGAATGAGCACACGGGTCATCATTATCGGGTCGGGGCCGGCGGGCTACACCGCCGCCATCTATGCGGCACGCGCGCTGTGCAATCCCGTGCTGATCTGTGGGCCGCAACCTGGTGGACAGCTGACGGTAACCACGGATGTCGAGAACTATCCGGGATTCCCCGACATCGTCCAGGGCCCATGGCTCATGGAGCAGATGCAGAAACAGGCGGAACACTGCGGGGCGACTATCGTCACTGACCATGTCGAAACCGCCGATCTCAGCGAGCGGCCGTTCAGGGTAATCACGTCGTCCGGCAAGCGCTACGAGACCGAGGCGCTCATCATCGCGACCGGCGCCCAGGCCAGGTGGCTTGGCCTGCCTTCGGAAGAGCGTTTCCGCGGCTTCGGTGTCTCCGCTTGCGCTACATGCGACGGCATATTCTTCATCCGCAAGCACGTCGTGGTGGTTGGCGGGGGCAACACCGCGGCCGAGGAAGCGCTATTCCTCAGCAAATATGCGTCTAAGGTCACGCTCGTGCACCGTGGTGCCAGTTTGCGAGCGGAGAAAATCCTGCAGCAACGACTGTTCAACGACACGAAAATCGAGGTCGTCTGGGAGCATGTAGTGGATGAAGTTCTGGGCAACGAAGAACCGGCGCTCTCCGTCGAAGGCATTCGCCTCAGGCATGCCAGAACGGGTGCCGTGCAGAACCTGCCTGCCGACGGGCTGTTCGTCGCGATCGGCCACAGCCCGTCCGTCCGGGTCTTTGGCGACCAGCTCCGACAGAAGCCCGGTGGCTACATCTGGGTTGAGCCTGGATCGACGCGCACCAGCGTTCCGGGCGTCTTTGCGGCAGGCGATGTAAGCGACGATGTCTATCGGCAGGCGGTAACCGCTGCCGGCCTCGGCTGCATGGCCGCCATCGAAGCGGAACGGTTCCTCGCTCACCCTCATTCGTAATGCTTGCGGCTGCGCAACCGGGCCTGGCTCGCTCTACCATGCTTTGCCATATTCTCTCCGCTCCGCCGTCTATCGGTAAAGCATACCGCGGCACCTGGCTCCGAGCAGAAGCCTTATCCTCGCAGTGTGCGATGCCGGCATAAGAATCTACGACTCACCTTTTTGCGCCGTTTCTTTTTATAAGGTCGCCGTACTGCGCCGTCGGCCATGCCGTCGCGAAGTGCCGCGGGAGGCCAAGAGGAACGGTGATGGGCTTTTAGTTGGCGGCAGGAATTCGGGTGCGCTGTCTACGGTTCCTTTGGGACGTGACGCTAGCAAAGTCTCGCTGCGGGATGGAAGCCTCGAAAAAGCAATAAAAAGGGAGAGAAGAATGATTGGATCCTACAAAAAATCAGCCCATGCCATGCTGAGAGCGCTGTCGCTGGTACTGCTGTCGCTCGCTGGCGCCAACTGCGCCAAGGCGGCTGATGACTATCCGAACAAGCCGATCGAAGTAATCGTCGGCTACCTCCCCGGTGGCGCAACCGACTTCGCCGCCCGCGTCCTCGCCGAGTCACTGTCGACCAGCCTCGGACAGCCGGTGATCGTCAATAACCGCCCCGGCGCCTCTTCGGCAATCGCCGTTGATGCCGTCAAGCGCGCGGATCCAGATGGCTATACGCTTCTGTTTGGCAACAACGACGCGATTGCGATACTGCCGGCCGTCAAGCCGGACGTCGCCTACAAGATCCCGGACGACCTGACCTTCATTTCCCGGGTCGTCGAGTTTCCACTGGTGTTCGCTGTCAGCACGAAGCTGCCGCTCAACGCCATGAAAGATTTCGTCGAATACGCGAAGGCCAATCCCGGCAAGTTCAACTACGGCTCTTCGGGTGTTGGCGGTTCGCTGCACATTGAGGGTGTGCGTATGGCCCTGGCGGCAGGCATCAACATCACCCACGTCGCCTACAAAGGAGCTGCCGGTGCTGTGACCGACCTCGTCGGAGGCCAGATCGACGGCATGTTCGGCACGGTGAAGGACATCTCCGCCCATCTCAACACTGGCACCATCAAGCTGCTGGCCGTGACCTCTCCCGAGCGCGTACCGGTAGTGCCGGATGTGCCGACTTTGGCCGAAGCCGGCCTCGGCGACGCCACCGTCACGGGCTGGTTCGCCCTCATGGGTCCCGCGAACATGCCTAAGGAAGTCACCGACAAGCTGAGCAAGGCCGTCGCCGACGCCTTGGTCAAGCCGGAAGTGGCAAAGCGTCTGGCTGACTCTGGCCTGTATACTTCGCCGCTTGCCGGCGCTGAGTTCAAGGATTTCGTGGTCAAGCAACTCGACACGTTCAAGACCATCGCCGAAAAGCAGAACATCCGGATTACCGATTGACGGTTCGTCGCGGGCGGCTCATTCGTTTTGGGCCGCCCTAAGTCTGGCATGAACGTTGCTCGCGGATTGGAGTTTTCGATGCGAAATCCGCCATTAGCCCCATATCGCCAAGCGGCATCAAGCACCCCGAACCAGGCAGGTTCTGACCTGCCTTGGCTCCTGCTGCTTCGGCCTATGATTTATGCACCGGGTCCTCACGATGCCATCTCAACTTGAAAAGCCGAGAGACGTGATCAGTGGGACGCTGGTGCTCGCCACCGGTGCAGCGTTCCTTTACTTCGGTCGCGGGTTGACGGTCGGCAGCGCTTCGCGAATGGGGCCGGGCTACTTTCCGATCGTTCTGAGCCTGCTGATGGTCGTTCTGGGGCTTGCCATCATCGTTAACGCATTGCGTTCAAAAAGCGGGGCAGGCGAGGCGCTGACGATCCCTTGGCGTGCGCTTGTCCTCGTCCTGGGCTCGATCATGGTCTTCGCCCTAACCCTCAAAGGGCTCGGCCTGTTCATCTCGCTGGCGCTCTGCATTCTGGCGACGACCATGGCCAGCAGCTACACGAAGTGGATCCCCTCCATCACGCTAGCCCTCGTGCTGTCTCTCGTCTGCGCCTTCCTTTTCGTTTATGCGCTCGGATTGCCCATCCCGATCATCGGGCAATGGCTATCTTTCGGTTACTGGTGGCCTTCGGCTTCCCCCAGCCCGTGAAAATCACCAGCTGAAGAACATTTTTCATGGACTTCTTTTCCAATCTTGAGCTTGGTTTCCAGACGGCACTGAACCCGTGGAACCTGCTGTACTGCTTCGTCGGCTGCCTGCTAGGCACAGCTGTCGGGGTCTTGCCGGGTCTCGGGCCGGTGGCAACAATTGCCATGCTTCTGCCGCTGACCTTCAGCCTGTCGCCCGACACGGCGATGATAATGCTGGCCGGCATCTACTACGGTGCGCAATACGGAAGCTCCACCACCGCCATCCTGATCAACCTGCCGGGCGAAGCCGGCTCGATCGTGACCGCGATTGACGGCTACGAGATGGCCAAGCAGGGCAGGGCGGGTCAGGCGTTGGCGGTGGCGGCACTGGGTTCGTTCTTCGCCGGAACGGTCGCAACGCTCATCCTGGCGCTGTTCGCTCCGGTGCTGGCCGGCTTTGCGCTGAAGTTCGGCCCGGCAGAGTATTTCTCCCTGATGGTGCTCGGCCTCGTTGCATCAGTTACGCTTGCGTCAGGTTCGCTGCTCAAGGCGTTCGCGATGATCGTGCTGGGCCTGCTGCTTGGCCTGGTCGGGACCGATGTCGAGAGCGGCACGCTGCGATACACGTTCGGCATACCGAGCTTGGCCGACGGGCTCGATTTCGTCGCGCTCAGCATGGGCGTATTCGGTATCAACGAGATCATCTTCAACATCGAGCATGAGCAGAAGCGCAACGTAATTGTTCGCAAGGTGAGCAAACTCATGTTGACGGCTGCGGAGCTCAAGAGCGTCATAGCCCCGGTCTTGCGAGGGACTGGCATCGGCACCGTGCTTGGGATCTTGCCCGGCGGTGGCGCAGTCCTGGCATCGTTCGCGGCCTATGCGGTCGAGAGCCGTGTCTCGAAAAACCGGTCGCAGTTCGGCAAGGGCGCTATTCAAGGGGTCGCGGCGCCAGAAAGCGCCAACAATGCCGGCGCGCAGACCTCATTCATCCCGATGCTGACGCTCGGCATCCCCTCCAACCCGGTAATGGCGATGATGATCGGCGCGTTGGTTATCCAGGGCATTACACCTGGCCCGAATGTCGCCACTGAGCAGCCGGCCCTGTTCTGGGGTCTGATCGCCTCGATGTGGGTCGGCAATCTGATGCTGGTCCTGCTTAACCTGCCTCTGATTGGCATATGGGTGCGGATGCTGATGGTGCCGTACCACTACCTCGCTCCGGCGATCGTTGCGATTTGCTGCATCGGCGCTTACAGCGTCTACAACGACTCGTTCAGCATCTACACAATGGCCCTGTTCGGCCTCGTCGGCTACATCCTGATCAAGCTCGACTTCGAACCAGCGCCGCTGCTGCTCGGCTTCGTGCTGGGACCGATGCTGGAGGAGAACCTGCGGCGGGCAATGGTGCTTTCCCGTGGCGACCCGACCGTGTTCCTCACCCGGCCCGGCAGCCTCATGCTGATCGTTCTGGCCGCGATACTGTTGGTCCTGGTGCTGTTGCCCAGCATACGCTCGAAGCGCGAGGAAGCGTTTCAGGAGTGACTTCGGGTAGGAGGGAAAAACCCGGCGCGTCAGGCATCTCAGCCAGCGATTGAGTCCTTCCAAAAATGGTGTCGCGCAGGTCTTGACGGAGTTGCATGGGAGCTATCCGAATTGCGGACGGTCGACCGACGCGATTGGCAAGTGACGCCGTGGCCAAGGATGAGCGCTGGTGGCATCGTCCGAGACGATGCATCACTTCCCAATCGCGACTGGGGCTAACGCCGTCGTATCATTATCAGAACTGCGTCGCCTCCTGGGCGACTAGTTGGCCCGTTGTCATCGGAACGTTCCCGATCGACGGACTAAGCCACGCAATTGGGAGGATTTATGCCGTATTCGGATTTCAAGGGGAAGGTTGCGATCATAACGGGGGCCGGTGCAGGTATCGGCCTTGCCATTGCTGAAGCGCTTGTCAAGGAAGGGGTGCGTGTTGCTGGCATGGATATCAATCTGGATGGTGTGAGCCGGGTTGAGCAGCGCGTTGGGAAAGACAAGTTCCTTGCCTTGCAGGTCGACATCACTGATCCGGCGAATTGCAAACGGGGCGTGGATGCTGCTGCAGAGCATTTCGGTGGATTGCATGTCCTCATCAACAATGCCGCGCTCGGCATGAACGCCGTGCACCCACATTACGAGACTCTCCCCTTGCAGATCGAAGACGTCAGCGAAGAACTGTGGAAAAAATTCATGCTGACCAATGTCTGCGGCACGTTCAACATGTCGCGCCAAGTCGTTCCGCGCCTGCGTCCGCAGAAATGGGGCCGCATCATTAACGTCAGCACGAGCTACTTGACCATGATGCGGCCGGGCTTTTCCCCCTACGGACCGTCAAAGGCGGCTCTCGAAGCATGGTCGATGATGCTGTCGCGCGAACTCGATGAATCAGGCATCACCGTCAACGTCGTGTTGCCGGGCGGGCCGGTAGACACGGCCATGGTTCCCGATAGGGATGGCCTTGATCGCGAGACGCTTATCCGCCCCGAGATGATGGCTCCGATGATTCTGGCGCTCTTGACCAGCGAGGGCGACAAAATAACCGGCAAACGCTTCCTCGCGGTCGATTGGGACAATACGATCAGCGACCCGCAGCTTCAGACCCACCGGACTGCGGCCTGGCCGGAGCTAGCCACTCCGCTCGCAGCGTTGGCGCCGAAGAAGGGGTGAATGTCCTCCATGGACTAACCTCCCATGTACAGCGTGGCGGGAGGGGAACAACCAGCCAGACAAGGGATTTGCCTCTTTCCGGCAAGACAGCTCTCCTCGAGGGAGGCCGGGTCGTTGACCGGCTTGATGAAGTTCTGAAAACCGCTGAAGCGGGCGCGTGCCCAGTTGGGCAAAAGATGCGTCCGTCATGGCAGACCGCACGGCCTCAACCAGCGGATAAACGATCACCAGAACCAGAAGTATGGCGATCGGCGCCAACAGCAAATAGGGCAGCCCTTCAAAGCTTTGGCGTCGCCTCTTCGAACGAGCTATGTCCTTCCACTCAGCAGTTACTGAAACTTCGCTCAAATGCGCGACCTCCAGCGATGCGCGGACACCAGGGCGGTCGAATTCAGCATTGGGATAGTTGGCTGGACGCGCGCTCAGAGCCTTCGATGGGATGGACCTCGTCGCGTTCGACGATGTAAGGCGTGAACGCGGAAGACTTGTCGATATCCAAGTGACACAGCCGGTCCGCCCCCGGAGCGGACATCTCAAGACTGGCAAAAGGATGGCGGCGTGATTGGTCCCAGCGTGAGCCTAGGCTGCGAGCTGGTTCTTCACGAATGCACCATCCTTCATGATGGCGGACATGTAGCGGCCTTGACTGCCCAGCGCAGACAGATCCTTCACGGGATCCTTGTCGACCACGAGGAGGTCGGCAAAGGCGCCTGCCGCGATCGTGCCGACCTTGCCTTCCATACGGACGAGTTCGGCGGCGGTAAGGGTTGCCGATTTGATCACCTCGATCGCCGGCAGCGCCTCCGCGCGGATCAGGAACTCTTCGGACTGATAGCTGTGCATCGAGCCCAACACGTCGGTGCCGTAAGCCAGCTTGACGCCGGCTGCCCGCATCGTCTCCAGCGATTCGGGACCTCTTGCGCGCACCCATTTCAGGCGTTCCACAAAGCCGGGATCCAGCTTCAGCGCATCGGCCTCGCGGATCTGCGCTTCATAGGCGGCGATCGTCGGCGTGACGATCGCACCTTGCTTCGCAGCGGTGGCAGCGGTTTGAGGGGTAATAAGTGTCGCGTGTTCGATCGAATGAATACCGCATTCGAGTGCACGTGCGACGGCCTCGTCGGTGTGGGTGTGCACCGACACATACATCTTGGCCTTGTCGGCTTCGTCCTGGAACGCGCGCAGCTCATCCATCGAATAGCCGAGATATGGCCGAGGAAAATGGGAGGATGCCGCGCCGCCATTGGCCATCACCTTGATGAATCTGGCGCCCTTGCGAACCTCGTCGCGAGCGGCACGGCGGCAGTCGTCGACGCCGTCAACGATGCGTCCTACCGAGCCGAGTTGGTCGAGTTGACGGTCGCCACTGATCATGTCGTAGCGCGTCCGATAGTCCGAATGGCCGCCGGTCTGCACCATGGCCTTGCCGCAAATGACCAGGCGAGGACCTTCGATAAGACCCTGCTCTATCGCATGGACCTGAGCCACAGTCGCGCCGCCGAGGTCGCGCACGGTGGTGAAACCGCGATTGAGCATGCCCTTCAATATCCGCACCGAATGATAGGCGACGAGTTCGTTTGGCAGAAACGAGTTTTCGGCCGGATCGGCAACTCCGGAATTGATGTGCACATGGCAATCGATCAGGCCCGGCATCAAAGTCTTCCCGCGCAGATCGAAGCGATGCGCGTTGCTATCCCGGATCGGCTTGTCTGAAACCTCGTCGATAACATTGCCGCTGACGCGGACGAAACGGTCGTGCTCGCCGTCCTCATTGGAGCCGTCAACGATCCGCGCGTTTTCGAATATGTAGGAAGGCATCAGCAGTCTCCTTGTTGGATCGGTGCGCCGCCACGTGCGTCGCGGAATTTGACGGGCGCTACGGTCAGTAGGTTGCCCTGCCGCCGGAAAGATCGAACACCGCGCCGGTGGTAAAGGAATTCTCCTCTGACGCCAGCCAGCAGATCATGGAGGCGGCTTCGCCAAGTTCGAGCATGCGGCCGCGCGGAATCTTGGCAAGCATGTACTCGATGTGTTGCGGTGACTGCTCCATTGCCCCAGGCGTCTTGGCAACCGCCGGAGTGACGCAGTTGACTGCGATGTTCTGCCTTGCGAGTTCCTTGCCCAGTGACTTCGTCAAGGCGATCACGGCTGCCTTCATGGAGCTGTAGGCGACCGCGTTGGGGTTGCCCTCCTTGCCGGCAATGGAGCTGAGGTTGACGATGCGCCCGTAGTTAAGCTCCCGCATATGAGGGACGATGGCGCGGCAGCAGTTGAAAGTCCCTATCAATCCCACACTCAGGACCTGTGCGAAGGCCTCGGGTGGATATTCCCAGGTCGGCATGTTCGGCCCGACCAACGCCGCATTGTTGATCAGTATGTCGATCTTGCCAAACCGTTCCAGCGTGTGTGCAAAGCCCGCTTCCACCGACGCGAGGTCGCCAATGTCAGTCTCAATCCCAAGCACGTCGCGGGTTCGTCCAAGCTGATTGAGAGCCTTTTGCAACGCAGCGCCATCGCGATCCCAGATCGCTATCCTGGCACCGGATGCCAGCATCCGCTCGCTGACTGCGAACCCGATGCCCTGCGCTCCGCCCGTGACAATCGCTACGCGCTGGTCAAGATCATATCGATTCATGGTCGAAGACGCACTCTGATTGAATTATTGATTGAAGCATGTTCCACGGGGGAACCGGTGGCGATTTCGCGACAAGCGCGTGCCAGAACGTATTGACTGCGATGGTCTTTCGCAAAAGACTTCGTTTGGAATGGCTGCTTCGCGATCCGCGATGATGCCCTTGCGACAGTTGCATCCGTGCGGTCAACAGCTATTAGCAGTGACTGGCTGCGTGTTTCGCAGGCGCCTGGCATGGATGGAATATGCCGGAGAGGGGGAGCTACATTGCGTTTTGACCTTCTTTCGCTTCAGCTGTTTGTCGCCGTTTGCGAAGAGCAGAGTATCGCCAAGGCGGCCGATCGCGAGCACATCGCGGCATCGGCGGTGAGCAAGCGGATTTCCGATCTCGAGATACGCCTCAGTACGCCTTTGTTTCACCGCAGCTCGAAGGGACTGGAGCTGACCGCGGCAGCGCAGGCGCTGCTCCACCATGCGCGCGTCGTGCTCCGCGACTTGAAGCAGATGGAGATTGAGCTTGCCCATCACGCCAGTGGCGTCAGCGGGCAGGTCCGCATTTTTGCGAGTGTTTCGACGATCATCCAGCATCTGCCGTCGGATCTGAGCAACTTTCTGGGGACGCATTCGGCCATTCGAATCGATCTGGAGGAGGGCACCAGCCAGCAGGCCGTGGACGCGGTGGCCGAGAACGCTGCGGATATCGGCGTCTTCGGTGGCGTCGTGCCCCGTCGCGGTTTGAAATACATCCCCTATCGCAGCGACCGCCTCGTGGTGCTGGCTCACAGGGACCACCCGCTAAGCTCGCAAACTTCCGTCAAGTTCGCCGACCTCCCGGATTATGACCTGATCGGGCCAAGCAGGGGAAGTTTTCTGGATATGCTCGTCATTCGCGCTGCGGCTGAGCTGAGCAAACCGTTGAAAATGCCAATCCGGGTCAACGGGTTCGAGACGGTGTCGACAATGGTAGAGGCGCAGATGGGCGTCGGCCTCGTGCCGGCGGGATGTGCCGCCCGTTATGTAACGGGTGGCATGCTTGCGGCAATCGCGCTCGACGAGCCTTGGGCAGTCAGGCAGTGGAACATCTGCGTTCAGGACAGTCAGGGCCTGCCACCACCCGTGAAGCTGCTGTTGAAGCACCTTACCAACAGTTGAGAGGCTGGTCCGCCGGCTAACCGGTGCGTCGCGTCCGACGATGCGAGCTTTCCAAAGGACGACTTCGAAGGGTCCGGGTCGGCCCATATAAGTCCTGCCGCAGAGAGGGCCGAGCGAATGCGCCCGCCTCTTCAACTCAATTTCGGAAGGCAAGGCCTTGAAGATAGTAGTGCTCCCAGGAGACGGGATCGGTAAGGAAGTGACCGCGGAGGCAGTAAGGGCGCTGCACGCGGTCATCGGTAGTGAACTCCCGCTCGAACTCACAGAAGCCGTAATCGGAGGTGAGGGGCTGGAGCGCTTCGGCGATGCCCTGCCGCCTGATACCCTCGACATCTCACGCAAAGCTGATGCCATTCTGCTTGGCGGAACCGGCGTTCCTGAGGATGAGAGGCGAGCGCCGAGCGAGGGGGCCGGTTACGGCCTGCTCAAGCTGCGCAAGGCCCTCGGTCTCTATGCTAACTTCCGCCCGGTCGTGCTTTATCCCGAGCTTGTGGACGCCTCCACACTCAAGCCCGAAATTGTCACGGGGGTCGACCTGATCATCTTGCGTGAACTGACCGGCGATCTCTATTTCGGCCAGCCGCGTGGTGTCTCTCGTGACGAGACTGGCGCGCGTGTCGGCATCAACACGATGCGTTATACCGATGCCGAGATCGAGCGCATAGCGCATGCGGGCTTCCAGGCCGCCGCGAAACGACGTAAGAAACTGTGTTCGGTTGACAAGGCAAACGTCCTTGAAACGATGGCGCTGTGGCGCGAGGTCGTTATCGAAGTCAGCAAGCAGTATCCCGATGTGGAATTGACGCATCTCTACATTGACGCGGCGTCCATGGCCTTGATCCGAAATCCCAAGCAATTCGATGTTGTCGTGACGGGCAATGTCTTCGGCGATATCCTCTCCGATGCGGCGGCCATGTTGGCCGGCTCAATCGGAATGCTGCCGTCGGCCTCCCTCGGCGATCACAACAAGGGCCTATACGAACCGGTCCATGGCACCGCGCCGGACATCGCTGGCAAGGACTTGGCGAACCCACTGGCCGCAATCCTTTCGGTTGCCATGATGCTCCGGCAGTCGTTTGGCCGCGACCAGCACGCTTCGCGTATCGAGCAGGCCGTACGGTCAGTGCTGCGCGAGGGGTATCGGACCGCAGACATCTATCAACCCGGCTGCAGGAAGATCGGCACGAGGGCCATGGGTGAAGCAGTTGTCGAGGCGATCCGCAAGCAGAAGGTTGGCGGGGAGGCGGAATTTGCCTGACCGGCCGCTATGACCTGCTGCTCTCGCGGCAAGTCGGTCGCGTCCGCATCGCCGATTGCGACGACAGGTCTCCAAACCGAGACTTACTTCGGTTGACTGACCAGCGGTACTCGAAGGCAAGCCAGACATGTTCGAGCGACGTCACGTGGCCGAAGAGGGCTGGATCAGCCGCCGAACATCATAGGTGCCGGGCCGTAGCGACGGACGGCGGATCGTGAGAGCCGAGGGACGGCAGATGAAACATGGCGGTCCTTTCGAACTTGCCTTCGGTCGTGGATTGCTGAAGCTGGCATTGCCGCAAGGCGCGGAGCCGACAGTAATCCGGAAGGCGTTGTTGCCAAAACTCTTCGACGCCTCTTCAGCAATTGCATCCGCCTTCGCGAATCCGATTGGCTCCGAGCCTTTAGCCCGTCTGGTGGTCGGGCGTCGGAGCGCCTGCATCCTTATCTGCGACATCACGCGCCCGGTGCCGAACCGGCTATTCCTACGCGTCATGATCGAGACAATGATCAAGGCGGCATTCCCGCGGACAGGATCGATGTGCTCGTTGCCACCGGCCTTCATCGTCCGAACGAGGGTGTGGAACTGGAGGAACTGGTCGGCGATCCTTGGGTTCTGAAGACCGTCCGCGTCACCAATCATTTCGCACGCAACGAACACGACCACGTCGATCTGGGACATACGCAGACGCGTGGGACACCGATCCGGATCAATCGGCTTTTCGCGGATGCGGACCTCCGTATCGCTACAGGCCTGGTCGAGCCCCATTTCATGGCAGGCTGGTCCGGTGGTCGAAAGGTTGTCGCCCCCGGCGTTGCCGGCCACGAAACCATCCGCACCTTCCACTCGGCGCGTTTCATGGAAGACCCGCTGTCAGTCCAGTGCAATCTGGTCGGCAACCCGCTCCATGAGGAACAGTTGCAGATCGTACGCAAGGTTGGCGAAATCTATGCGTTGAACACCGTGCTCGATGAAGATCGCGATCTGGTTTGCGTGACCTTTGGCGAGATCATAGCCAGCCATCTGGCTGCGGTCGATTTCATCGCTGACACGACGATGATCGACGTGCCGCGCCGGTTCAAGACCGTGGTGACGTCGTCTGCAGGCTATCCCCTCGACAAGACCTACTACCAGACGATCAAGGGTATGGTGACGCCGATCGACATTCTCGACCCGGGCGGGACGCTGATCATCGCCTCGGAATGTTCGGAGGGCTTGGGCAGCCACGAATTCCGCCAGGCGCAAGCGCGCTTGGTGGAGATGGGACCCGAGCCATTCCTTGCCACGCTTACGGCGAAGACGCTTGCCGACATCGATGAATGGCAGACGGAGATGCAGCTGAAGCCGATGCGGGTGGGCAAGATCCAGCTCTACACGACCGGGCTAGATCGCGAGGAACGCCGCATCACCGGAGTTGAACTGGTCCCCTCGGTAAACGACGCAATCGCGGCCAGTCTTGAACGCCATGGCGACCCCGCCGTTGCCATCATCCCGGAGGGACCATACGTCATTCCGATCTATCGGCGGGCAGGACTGTGAGACGCGTCCACCTCGATGCAGTCGGCGGCATCGCCGGCGACATGTTCGTCGCGGCAATGCTCGACGCGCTGCCTGACCTGCGAGAGCGCGTACTTGCCGACGGCGCTGCAGTGCTTCCGGTTGAGGCCGGTGGCATTGCCTTCGAGGAAGGCGAGAGCCTGTCGATGCGCGTGCGGCGCTTCGGTCTGGTCGCGAAGCGCGCGATGTCGGCTGCAGCGCCACACGCCCATGCGAACGCATATGGTGATGATGATGGCCACCATCACCATCACGATCGCAACCAGATTCCTGATGAAGCGCATGCAGGTAGTTTTGCTGACATGGTGGCACGCATCAAGGCCGCGGATCTCCACGATGGAACGGCTGCCAGGGCCATTGCGATACTGACGATCATTGCCGAGGCGGAGGCGGCCATCCATCGCGTGCCGGTCGAAAGGGTACATTTTCACGAGATCGCCGACTGGGACTCCCTGGCTGACGTCGTCTGCGCCGGCAGCATCGCAGCGGCGCTCGACAAGACGGTGTGGAGTGTCTCGGCTCTGCCGCGAGGCGGTGGCCTTGTGCACACCGCCCACGGACTGCTGCCCGTTCCCGCGCCTGCCACGGCCGCGATCCTGACCGGTTTCGAATGGCGCGACGACGGCATATCAGGCGAGCGCGTGACGCCGACCGGCGCGGCGATCCTTAAACATCTCACAGCGCCTGGTGCTGGCGGCACGTCTGGCCGGCTTGTGTCGTCCGGAACAGGCGCGGGGACGCGGCACCTGCCCGGGATGCCGAACATTCTTCGCGTTCTCGTCCTAGAGAACGAAGTCTCAACTCCGAGCGACACCATCAGTGTCATCGAATTCGAAATCGACGACATGACCGGCGAAGAGATGGGCGTCGCCTGCGATCGCCTCAGGGCAACGGACAGCGTGTTGGATCTCTCCGTGGGGCAGCGCCTCGGCAAGAAGGGGCGTCCCGCCTCGTCGTTCCGGCTTCTGGCGAGACCGGAACTGGCCGATCAGGTGACGGCCCGGTGTTTTGCCGAGACATCGACAATTGGCTTGCGCCTGCGGGAGGAACGCCGGCTGGTCCTCTTCCGGGAAAACGTCAAGGCTGCCGGACTTGCCGTCAAGGCGGTCCTCCGGCCATCGGGCATCACACGCAAGGTGGAAAGCGATGCCCTTCGAGGCGGAAGCCTTGCCGAGCGCCGCGCCATGAAGTGGCAGGCCGAGACGACCGACGATGAATGACATTGCGCCGGCACAGCGTCTTGACCGCGTTCTTGACCGTTTCGAACAGCTCGCCATTGCTGTCAGCGGCGGCGTGGATTCAGTGACGCTGGCAGCCTTCGCACATCGCAAGCCGGGCCTTGCGGTGACGGTAATCCATGCCGCCTCACCAGCCGTTCCGGAAGAGGCGACGGCACGCGTGCGGGGTCTGTCAGATACCGAAGGCTGGACGACCCTCGTCATCGGAACTGGCGAGTTCGAGGATTCACGCTATCGGGACAATCCCTCGAACCGCTGTTATTTCTGCAAGACCAATCTCTACGATCGGATACGCACACTGACGCCGCATGTGATCGCGTCGGGTGCCAATCTCGATGATCTCGGCGACTATCGTCCCGGGTTGCTGGCTGCCGCCGAGCGCCAGGTGGTACATCCCCTCATCGAAGCGGAAATGGCCAAGGCCGACATTCGCGCGCTTTCTCGCGAGCTTGGCCTGGGCTCTGTCGCCGAATTGCCCGCCCAGCCATGCCTGGCAAGCCGCGTCGAGACGGGAATAGCGATCGATGCCCGCGACCTCGCATTCATCGAGAAGGCCGAGCGGCATCTGGCTGACATTGCCGCCAGTGGCGTTACGTTGCGCTGCCGGATTACGCGGTCAGGCGTGGTTCTGGAACTCGGCGACGGCGTGTCCGCGCAGAAGCATCTGCTGGTCGAGATCACGCAGCGGCTTTGCGCCGAGGCAGGACGCGTCTTCGTGGGCGCCCGGCCCTACAGCCGCGGCGCGATGTTCATGCGCCCATGAACGACTTTCAACTCGACTGGCAACGCAGCAGGCGCACCGGAGTGCCGGAGGCGGTGCTATGTGAGCATAAGAGCCCGACCCAGGTGGCCGCCATCATCGTCGCTGCTTCCGAGAAAGGAGAGCGGCTGTTGTTCACGCGTCTCGACGAAAGCCATTTTCTGGCGCTCGATTTCGCCATTCGCAGTGCACTTGATTATGATCCACTGTCGCGCACTGCGGTGCTGGGCGGTCCATGCCCGTTGCAAGCACAGGTGTGGGCATCGTGGCGGCGGGCACGTCGGATATGTCGGTCGCACGGGAAGCCGCCCGAGCGCTCTGCTTCAACGGCCATGACGCGCCTATCGTCGCCGATGTCGGTGTCGCCGGATTGTGGCGGCTTACTGAAAGGCTCGACGAAATCCGGATGTTTCGGGTTGTTATCGCTGTCGCCGGCATGGAAGGCGCGCTCTTCAGCGTGCTCGCCGGGCTGATCGCGGCGCCGTTGATCGCTGTACCGACATCTGTCGGCTACGGCGTGGCCGCCGGCGGATATGTGGCGCTCAACGCAGCGCTCGCGAGTTGCTCGCCGGGAGTTGTGGTGGTCAACATCGACAATGGCTTTGGCGCAGCGGCAGCCGCGGTGAAGATGCTTTCAATGCGTTGACGCACCAGCCTCGCTAAGCGCGATGCGCGCGTTCCGATATAGAGCAAACAATCGATTTTGCCGGTGCTAGAAAGGCGTGGCGCCAGCCAAACTGGTCTGCCCCGCCAAATCATCGGAGGTCCCCACGACAATGCAGTTCGACTTCTCCGAGCTGAAGCCGCTTGACCGGCACAAACTTCTATCCTCGACGATCACGCCACGGCCGATCGCATGGGTCACGACCGTCGCGTCGGACGGGGTGCGCAATGCAGCGCCATTCTCGTTCTTCAATGTCTTCAGCGAGGATCCCCCTGTCGTCGGTTTCAGCATCGTCGACCGGTCTGCAGGCGACAACAAGGACACAGGACGCAATATCCGGATGTCGGGCCAATTCGTCGTCAATCTGGTCGACGAGGATCGGCTGGACCAGATGAACATAACCGCCGCCGAGTTTGCGCCGGAAATCGATGAGTTTTCGCGGTCCGGGCTTGCAGAGGAAGCTTCAGTGACGATCGCCGCGCCGCGAATTGCCGAGAGCCCCGTCTCCATGGAGTGCGTGCTGCACAGCATTGTTCCTCTCGGGGTATCGCGCTCGCTCATCCTGGGAACGGTCCAGATGATGCATATACGCGACGACATGCTGATCGACCCGGTTCGCTTCCATGTCGATACACAAAAATTGCGCCTTGTCGCCAGGGCACAAGGAAACACCTATGTCCGCACGACAGACGCGTTTGAGTTGCCGAGAATCTCGGCGACGTGACAGGGCCGGCGGTTCGCAAGCCTGACGAAGTCGCAGCCCCTGTCTCTCAGTCAACATTGGCGCGCGCAACCGCAGCTATTTGAGCCCAAATCGCCGCGCCTTCAGGAAGTCCGTGAGCACGTGCCTGCCGGTCAGTGCAGCAACGTCCTTTATCCGCGCCGCGGTCTGTTCAGTCCAGTCGATGTTGCGCATGTTCTGTTCGGCCTGGAATTCCCGCATGCGTGCCTCGTAGGCCGCCATAAGCTCCGGGTCGATTTGGGTATACCGCTCGCGGTGGAGGATTATGCCTTGCGGCAGGCGCGGCTTGACGTCTGTTGCCACCGCCGGATCGGGGCGGCCGACTGTCATGCCGAACACGACCATCGATTCGTCGGGCAGTCCCAGTTCGTTGGCGACGGCCTGAGGGTCGTTACGCATCGCGCCTATGTAGCAGCAGCCGAGGCCGAGCGACTCGATTGCAACAGCGGCATTCTGCGCTGCGAACGCGGCGTCCGCGATGGCAAAGATGAATGCCTCGATGTAATCGAGTGCGACACCGGCATGTCCCCGCTCATCGCTGATCGCACGCAGGCGAGCCAGATCGGCGACGAAAACGAGCAGCAGCGGCGCGTCATGGATGTGCTTCTGGTCCGCGGCGTAGCCGGCCAGCCGCGCCTTGCGATCCTTGTCCTCGACCGCAATGACGCTCCAAGCTTGGAGGTTGGAAGTTGAAGCCGCCGACTGTGCGGCCGCCACGACGAGCTCAAGGGTATTTGCGGGAAGGGGCTGGTCGAGGTAGTAGCGCACCGACCGGTGCGACAGCATCACATCCAGCGTACTGTTCCAAGTGACGTGGGACAATTCTTCGGCGAGAGCGGGATCACGGTAGCGCGTACCGACGCGTTCACGTGCCGCTGTACCGTCGGCGACGCTGTTTCGCTGCTTGCTGGTCATCTGATTGTTATCCATCTGGTTGTTTGGCTTGATCCGCCTGGGATTCTTGCCGAGGTCAAATAACGCCCTCGTGCTTGAACGAGCGGATCTGTGCTGTTGAGTGGCCGAGGAGTTCACCGAGGACATATTCGTTGTCTTCGCCGTAACAAGGCGCTCCGCGGTTGATCAATCCGCCTGCATGCGCGGGTGTGCGGCCAAGTTTGAACGGCACTTCGGCCACGGGCCACGTCCCGATCCTTGTCCCAGGCACTTCGGTCAGCCACTCCAGCCTCCGCAACTGCGGATCGTGATCGCAGCGATCCTCCGCCGTCTGGCATACGCCAGCGGCCACGCCAGCTGCTTGCAAGCGGCTCATGCAGTCATAGGCCTCAACGCCCTCGGTCCACGTTCCAACCACCTTGTCCAGTGCATCCTGGTTGACAAGACGAGCCGCAATATTGGCGAAGCGTGGATCGGTTAGCCATTCAGGATGGCCCGCGGCATGGGCGAGCGCCGCCCATGACCGCTGGTCGCAGCACGAGATCGCGATCCAGCGATCCGCCCCCTGGCAACGATAGGCGCCATGCGGCGCGGCATTGCCATAAGGGGAGCGGTTGCCGGTACGCTGCCACACTCGCCCGTTTGCCGACCAATCAAGGATGGCCTGGCTGGCAAGGAAGATGCCCGCTTCGCATTGGGACGCGTCGATATGCTGACCCTTGCCGGTGACCGAGCGGTAGTACAGCGCACCGAGGAGCGATTGGGCGAAGCCATAGGCCCCCATCCAGTCGAGATAGGAATAGCCCCACCCGGCAGGCATCGCCGGTTCGGCAAGACCGGACATCTCGTTCATCCCAGCAAACGAGGCAGCGATAGGCCCAACGGTGCGCAGTCGGCCATAGGTGCCGTAACTGCCCATGCCGGACTGCTGGACGTAGATGATATCGGGACGGATGCTGCGCAGGACGTCATACCCCAGGCCTAACCGATCGAGGACGCCCGGAGAGAAGCCTTCGGCGACGACGTCGGAGATTGCGATCAGCCGCTTGGCGATATCGATACCTTTCGGGTGGCGGATATTGAGCGAGAGCCCGCGCTTGCCCGTGTTCTTATTGTTGAACTGGCCGCCCATGTCGGGATCGCTGACGCCCGGCAGTGGGCCGGTCGCGGCCTCGCGCGCCGTGCGGCCGCCAACGGGTGCCATTGCGGCGAGGCGTGTGTCTGGGTTTTCCTTCCATTCGACCTTGATGCACTCGGCGCCAAGCGCAGCAGCAAAGCGCGTTCCGCCCGCCGAAGCAAGAAACCATGAGAAGTCAAAGATGCGGACGTTCTGCAAAGGAAAGGGACGATTGCGTGCTGAGAGCGCCGGTTTCAGGGTCGCCTCTGCCGCTACCTTTGGCGATGCCTGCCTTGAGGTGTTGCTCACTTCGTCCGTATGCTCACCGCGCAGCGGCGCGCGCTTGCCGGCCTGCCATCGTGTTTCCGAACTCAGCCATTTGCTTGTGGCATAATGGAAGCTGCGCCCAAGTTCAGGGTGATCGACCTTGGTGATGGCGCCGCGCTTCAGCCAATGCTCGTCTTGTGCATTCTCATGCGGCTTGCGCACCGGTGCCCAGAGCAATCCCGCTGCCTGAGCTTCTTGCCAGGGCGTCGCGTCATATGTGTGGGCGCGGACGAAACGCTGAACCACTTCCAGCGTGTGCGAGGTGGCGTCGTCCATCTTCGACGAGCCCGGGACGCTGCGTGCGTTAAAGTCCGCATCGGCTGTGGGCGCCTCGAGGTCCGCAGCCATGTCGAAACGCTCGAGGAACGGCACGAGATTGGCCTTGTCACGGGCGCCAACACCCCAGGTCATGTACCAGCGACCATCTTTGGTGTGACTGATGTTGGGGACACGCGACACTGCCTCCATGGCATGACGGCATGTCAGACGATGGAGCGGCGCTCGGCGCATCACCCATGACATCAGATCGATCTCGGTGCTCTTGGCCACCGCCTCATGGATGGCACAGGAGATATCCTGACCGAGACCCGAGGTGGTCCGCTCGATCAGAGCGGCAAGAATGCCAATCATGAGTTGCTCACCGGCAATATGGTAGGCATGCCAGATTTGCGGTGCGATAGGCGGTAGGTCGTACTGTTCCGATGGATCCGGATCGTAGCCGCAATTCATCATGACGCCGCCGAGCGCCAGATGAACCAGGTCCGACCCCTTGAAGGTACTCCAAGGGCCGTCATCGCCGAAAGGCGTCATGCGGGCGATGACGAGCGAGGGGTACCGCGCCGCCAAGGCTTCGCGGGTCAGCCCAAGCTGTTCATTCAACATGCCGCAGCTAGCATCCAGCAGGATGTCGGCAGTACCCAGGAGCTGGACCAACATCTCGCGACCGCCTGCGGTATCCAGATCGGCGACGGCGGATTTCTTGCCGCGGTTGTATGCCCAGAAATAGAGCGACTTTTCGGGGTCGGGCTCCTCAGAACAGAACGGGGCGATGCGCCTCGTCGGGCTGCCGTCTGCTGATTCGATCTTGATCACCTCGGCGCCGAGTCCTGCAAGCAGCAGGCCGCAATACTCCGCCGTCTCGTCCGCCACCTCGATCACTCGAAGGCCAGACAGCATTCCGGGGGCGGTGTCGGACGCCAGAGCGGTCGACCGGGGTTCAACTCTTGCAGCTGTCATGAAGGGTGTTTGGACCGTCTCAGCGTTGATGTTGAGCAACCACATTTATGGAGTTTGCTCGGCAAGATAATGCATTATATAAAATTAGACATTGAGAAGCGGCGCCTGTCAATTAGAAATTGCGGGGGTCAAACCAATTCACCTTGGGTGGTGGAAAAAGTGCAGAAGAAATTTCGATCCTGAATTTTTAAGGCTTCCGGCGCTATGTCGTGGCCAATGCGCCATTGGAGCGTCTTCACACCGGCATGATGTGGGCGGAAGGTCCGGTCTGTTTTGCGGATCTCGAGATTCTCCTTCTTAGCGACGTTCCGGCAGAGCAAATATTACTGTCGCCATAGGGCAGCCACCGTCGTCTTTCGCCATCCGTCCGGCAACGCCAATGGCAACACCCGGGACCGCCAAGGGCGTCTGCTCACCTGCGAGAGCGGCAATCGTCGCGTCGTCCGCACCGAACTTGACGGGAGGCAGACCGTTCTCGCCGATAGCTACGAGGGAAAGCGGCTCAACTCGCCAAACGACTTCGTCGTACGCTCGGATGATTCGATCTGGTTTACCGACCCGGATTATGGAATTCTCAGCGATTACACAGGAAACCGCGCCTCCAGCGAGCTCGGGCGCCGCTGCGTTTTCCGCCTTGATCCCCTCGATGGCAAGCTGGCGATCGCCACGGACAAACTGGACCCAATGGTCTGGCCTTCTCGCCCACCGAGAAAATCCTTTTCGTTGCCGACTCAGGCGCGACGCACACGCCTGGGTGGCGCACATGAGATCCTAGCTTTTGACGTAGCGGCCGAGGGGTGGGCTGGCGACCGCCGGACATTCGCCGTGATCGATGCCGGGGTGCCTGACGGGTTCCGCGTGGACCTCGATGGCAATATCTGGACAAGCGCGGCTGATGGTGTTCACTGCATCAGCCCCGAGGGGGAATTAATCGGTAAGATTGCGGTCCCGGAAACCCGTCACAAACCTGACGTTTGGCGGCCCAAGCGCAATCGCCTGTTCATAGCCGCTGCCTCGTCTCTTTACTCGATTTATGTCGGGACACGCGGCCTCTGAAATGGTTCCGAAACCTCTTGACCAAAATAAAATAAAATGCATCATCCATTACGGAGGGACGATGCAAGGCTTTTCTGGGCTTCGAGATAAAGTATCGGTGGTGGGCGTCGGCACGACGGCGTACGGCAACTTTCCCGACATGGACGAGTATGGCCTTGCGGCTGAGGCGTTTCGCAACGCGGTTGCAGATTGCGGACTGGACAAGGGCGCGGTCGACGGCCTGCTTACATGTCGTATTCCGAGCTACTACCGGATGGGCGAAGTCCTGGGACTTGATCCGCGTTGGACGATCACCCTACCGGGGCATGGTCGCATGTCGGGCATCGGCCTCATCGAGGCAACGATCGCCTTGACGAGCGGCCAGGCGAAATATGTCGCGCTGCTTTACGCCAACATCGGCCGATCTCGCCGCGTCTTCTACGGCGGAGGTGAAATGCCGGGCCATTGGGACCCTTGGGGGTTCACCTCGCCCGGCGGCGCCCACGCCATGATGTTCCGTCGCCACATGGAGCTTTACGGTACGACGACGCGGCAACTCGCTGAAGTTTCCGTGGCCTTCCGCAGCCATGCGCAACTCAATCCCGGCGCGGTGATGAAGGAGGCAATGACTATCGACGACCATGAGAATTCCCGTCCGATCGTCGCCCCGCTGCGCCTATTCGATTATTGCCTGATCAACGATGGCGCCGTCTGCCTGATCCTCACGACAAGCGAGCGTGCCGCTGATCTCGCCAAGCCGCCGGTTCGGATCAGCGGATTTTCGGGGCGCGAGGCCTATCGAAACTCGTCCATAGAGAATTTTCACATCGACTTCTGGCACGATCAGGTCTCGGCATCGGGCGATGAGGCGTTCGCCATGGCCGGCGTCGAGCCCGCCGATGTCGATGCATTGATGTGTTACGACAATTTCAGTCCGACCGTGCTGTTCAGCCTCGAAGGCCTTGGCTTCTGCCCGCGCGGCGAAGGCGGCCGGTTCGTCGAGGGCGGAGCGTTGAAACTTGGCGGCCGGCTGCCGACCAACACGGACGGCGGCCATCTGTCCAATTCGTATATGCAGGGCTGGGCCCTCAACGTCGAGGCGGTGCGCCAACTGCGTGGCGAATGCGGCGATCGGCAGGTTGAGGACTGTGAAGTCGTGACGTACGTGCAAGCAACACCATGCACGCGCACGATCGTTTATACGCGGGCGTGACGGCTGACATGGCGTATGGCGCTTCCGCTTCCGAGAAATCCGTAGAGGCAAAGCCGTTGCCCAAGATTACGCCCTTGAACAGGCCGTTCTGGGACTATGCGCTCAAGTCAATTTACGCGCTGCAGACCTGCGATGCGTGCGGCGACGCTCATGTTCCCGAAGCGCCGGTCTGCCCTCGGTGCCTGAATGACCGCCAGACCTGGAAACCGGCGAGCGGAAAAGGCACGCTGCAGTCCTGGGCGGATTTCCATCGCGCCTATTGGGACGGCTTTGAGGCAGACTTGCCCTACCGTACATGTCTGGTGCGGCTTGACGAAGGCCCGCTGGTCGTCAGCAATTTGGTCGGCGGGCAGGCGAACCTCAGGATTGGTGCGCGCGTCCATGTGGTGTTCGACCTCATCGCCGATGGCATCGCATTACCGAAATTTTCTCTGGACGAACCGGGATGCTGAACGAAGCAGCTGACGCCGAAGTGAGCGCGGCCGGATGCGATCGTCATCACGCCGGCCGCCTGCCAGCCCGGCCAAACCGCAGCATCCTGAGATCGGCGACGCGCCCGCTCGAAATCATTGAACTCTTTGCTGCTCTCCGCCGCCCGCTGTCGGTCTCGGAAATCGCCTGCGCGCTCGAAATCCCCCAGTCAAGTTCGTCCGTGCTGCTACAGGCCATGAGCGGTGCAGGTTTCATAGCGCGCGATCGCAAGACGCGGAAATACCTACCGAGCGTCCGCTCCGTGCTGTTGAGCAACTGGGTCCACGACACGTTTCTCCAGGGCAGCGGCCTGCTGCAGGCGTTGGATGCGTTGAGCATCGAGGCCAATGCAAATGTCCGGCTTGGCGTCCGCAATGGGGTGCACGTTCAATATGTGCATGTCTCCTGGCCGTCGGCCGAGCCAAGGACGAATCGCCTGAGTCCAAGGCATGAAGTTGCCGATTGGCAGCGACGCCCTGGGCAGGATGCTGCTTCTAGCAGAGAACGAGAATGACGTACGTGGCATTCTCCGGCACGGGAACGCCGTCGGCGATGCTGCACATGCGGTCAATGTGGAGGATCTTGTCAACGAGCTGCGAATGCACCGCGTCGATCGCTTCGCGGTTTGTCGCGATCTGAGTGCCCAGGACGACCTCGTCATCGCAATCCAGTTGCCCGCGCGATTTGGAGCGCCTGCTGCGATCGGCATTGGCGTTGCCGTTTCCGGGCACGCGGACGGTCGGTCGAGGTTCGCCGCGCTGCTTCGTGACTTCGCTGCAGAAGCCTGGCGTGCGTGAGGGCGAAGTGCTTGACCGCCACATGCGTACGCCGGGGCGGAATAGGAGCTACCAGGCGGCTCTTTCTAAAACGACTAAGAAGCAGGCTGGTGGAGGAATGCGCAATGAAGAGCAGTAACTTGATGGAACTCATGCAGCAAATGTCGCTGACACGACGGCAATTGCTCGGCACGTCAGCAATGCTGGGGGCAGCCGCTCTGATGCCGCGGCAGGCATGGAGCGCGCCCGATCTCAAGGGTATCGAACTCAATCTTATGGTGATCCAGCCGCACGTCACCGGTGGACGCATAGTTGCAGACGAGTTCGGCAAGGCGACCGGCGCGAAGGTCAACGTACTGCCGGTTCCCAACGACCAGATCCAGCAAAAGGCGACCCTCGACGTCCAGTCCGGATCCAACGTCTACGACGTCATCGACTACTGGTACTGTCTGCTCGGCGCGCTCGCCGAAGACGGCACGGTCGTCGACGTTACCGACCGCATTGCCAAGGATTATGCCGCTGCGGACTTCCTGCCGTCGATCTACGATCCCTACACACTGTACAAGGGAAAGCGCTGGGGGGTGCCATATGACGGCGATTCGCACGTGCTGTTCGTCAACACCGAGATCCTGGAACGGAGCGGCCAGAAGCCGCCCACGACTTGGGACGAATATCTGGCGACGGCGAAGGTCATCACGGAGGCCGAGACAGCGAACGGCATCTTCGGCACCGCGCTGCTCGGTGTGAAAAACCCTTTCATGATAGGCTGCAGCTACACCAACCGGCTGGCTGGTCTGGGTGGCGATTTCTTCGATGCCAGCGGCAAGCCGTTGCTCGATTCGGAAGTCAGCATCGCGGCCGTCCAGGCCATGCTTAACGTTGCTCCGTATGCTCTGCCGACGCCGCTGGAAACCGGGTTCGAGCAAGGATTGCCGGCCTTCCTCTCCGGTAAGGCGGCCATGATCGAGTTCTGGACCGATCTCGGGGTCAACGCACAGGATCCGGCAATGTCGCAGATTGTTGACAAGTGGACCGTGGTGCAGATGCCGATTGGCGGCGCCAACAAACAGCATCGCGGCTCGCTCGACGCCGGTTTCGGCCTGGCGATCTCGGCCGGCTCGAAGCAGCCGGACGCCGCTTGGGAACTAGTCAAGTTTGCCTGCAGCAAGGAAATGAACCTCAAGCTGACACTGACTCCCGGCAGTGGCATCGATCCGATCTTCACGTCGGTTCTCGACAGCAGCCAGTACAAGGCGGCGGCGCCGAAGGTTCAGGCTGCTGGCGCCCAGGCACTAAATGGGGCGCTTGCCTGGCCTACCGGGGCACTGGCGTCCAAGATGCTGCAAGGCCTGGCTGACGAACTTGCATTGGTTCTCGCTCAGACCAAGACCCCCGAGCAGGCTATGAAAGATGCCCAGGCGGCTTGGGTTGCAATGCTGAATGGATAGAGGCAACCCGGTTTCCACATCGGCCGGAGCGACGGTAAGCGGCTCGCGATTGGCAGGGTTCCTTCTGGTCGCGCCGCTGCTGCTCGGCCTCTCCGCCTTTGCCATCTATCCGTTTCTCGACGTGCTTGCGTTGTCGCTGTCGAAGAGCTCGCTGGGGCGGCAGTTCCAGCATTGGCCGGTTCTGACCAACTTTGCCGCCATTCAGCGCGATGGCGACTTTCAGGCGGCCCTGTTGAGGACGACGATTTTCGCAATTCCCGTCGCATTGATCCAGCTCGCACTTGGCTTGGCGATCGCGATGATGCTGCATTCAAGTCTGAAGCAGGCGAGGTGGGTGCGCAGCCTTATCCTGTTGCCGCTGATGACGCCGCCCATGATGGTGGCCGTGGCCTGGAAATTGATCCTTGCGCCCGCCGGCGGCCTGCTCAACGGCGTACTGTTGCGCACCGGCATCATAGACCAGCCGGTCTCATTCCTCGGCACCATGCCCGCAGCCTTCCTTTCGGTCGCTGTCGCCGATACCTGGCAGTGGACGCCGTTCGTGGCGATCCTCGCTTATGCGGCGCTCCAGACCTTGCCAGACGAGGTGTTCGAGGCGGCAAGTGTCGACGGCGCGTCGCCGCGAACGATCTTCTGGCAGATCACGCTTCCGATGCTGATGCCGACGCTGCTTGCCATCTTGCTGTTGCGCGTCGTGATCGCGTTCAAGCTCTTCGACCTCGTCTATGGTCTGACATTCGGCGGGCCGGGATTCAGCACCACCGTCACCACCTTCCGCATATGGCGCACTGCCATGCAGGAGTTCGATGTCGGTCTGGCCGCAGCTCAAACGCTGGTGTTCGCCATCCTCGTCAGTATTGTCACCCTGCCTATCACCTGGCTTCACAAACGCAGCGAAACGAGGTCGGGATGAGCCATTCCAGTCAAGCTGGGGGGAGGTCGCGGGGCCGGGTCGCAACAGGGTGTGCCGCGGTCATGGTCGGCTTCTTTGTGTTGCCGATTGCGTATCTCGTCTCGGTTTCCTTCAAGACGCCAGACCAGGTGCTTACCGGGTATTTCCTGCCGCAGGCACCGACACTGGCGAACTGGATCAACACCTTCCAGATCATCCCACTGTTTCGCCTGCTGGCGAACTCGCTGCTGGTCGCGGTTTGTAGCAGCCTGCTGACGCTCGCCGTCGCCTTTCCAGCCACGTACGCCATGGTGCGGTTGAAGGTCGGCGGGCGCTTCCTTCCGGCCTTCACGCTGGCGACCTACGTGGCGCCGCCGGTGGTCGCGCTCATTCCGCTTTTTCTGCTTCTGCGTCGTCTTGGTCTGCTCAACAGCCTGTCTGGCCTTATCCTGGTCAACGGGATAGCCAACCTGCCGGTGGCCTTTTGGCTGTTGTCAGGCTTCCTGCGACGGGTGCCCGTGGAAATCGACGAAGCGGCAAAGATCGACGGTGCTGGGTATTTCACGATCATCTTTCGCCTCGTCGGCCCAGTCATGGCGCCAGGCCTCGTGGCAACGGGTTTGATTTGTGGCATCCTCGCCTATGATGAGTTCCTGCTCGCCTCCGCCTTCAGCAATGACGAAGGCAGCCGAACGCTGCCGGTGGCGATAGCTCTTTTCCAGGGCGAGCGATTGATAAATTTCGGCCAGATGGCGGTAGCGTCTCTCACCGGCATTATACCGGTCTATCTGATCGGGCTGTTCGCGCAGCGGTGGCTGATCGGCGGGCTGACGGCGGGCAGCGTCAAGTAAACCAGGATCCAGGTTGGAAAAAGCGTCGACGATTTTGCTTCCTGCGTTTTTCGCTGGCCTCCCGGGGCGGTATCAGCCGGTGCGCTTTGCTGACTTCGCCCTGATCTCATCGAGGATTGGCACGATATACTCCCGGAACTTCGCCGGGTTCTCGGCCATGGGGAAGTGGCCCATGTCGCGCATATGCACCCATTTCGAGCCGGGTATCATCGACGCAAGCTGACGCCCTTCCTCGACCGTCGCCGACCAGTCGTAATCGGCATTCAGCAAATAGAGGTCGATCTTCGCCGTGTCGATATCCTTGGCCGTATCCGTGAGATCATGCTCCTCGACATAATAGTGCAGGTCGCCCGGGAAGACCGACGGCGCCCCCTGGCTGTACATCCAGATCGTCTCGCGGCGGTAGACCTCCGGGCTGCTCGGCGAACACTGTGTGTGTTGCAAGGCGGCGCGTGTGTCGTTGGATGTCGTTGGGTGCCAGTACCAGTCTGTCAGCGTGCCAGGCTCGGGGCTCTTGATAAGAGGCTCAAGCGCGATCGCGGCGCGAAAATGCTCGGGATGGTAAAGCGCCAGATCGGTCGCCAGCAGCCCACCCATCGAGCAGCCCATGAAGACGGGTCTGTCGAGCTCGAGCGCCTTTGACAACTCGAGCACGTAGCGCAGGAACCAGTCCATCTTGAGCTTGTAGCCAGTCTCCCAATAGCGGTGGGTGAGGGGAGGCAGCGACTTGCCATGGTAGGGCAAGTCCCACGCGATGAAACGGAAATACCGGGTGAGTTCCTCATCCTCGAGAAGGTGCCGCCATTGGCGCGCATCGGTGCCTGCCGTGTGCTGCAGCAGCACCGGGATGCCGGTGCCAGCCTGTTCGAGGTATATACGGTACTCGGTGTCATCCAGGGTCAGATACAGATAGCCGCATTCCATCTTTGCAAACTTTGCCATCATCCGTCCCTCAAGCCTTCACGCCGTTGATCTCCTGGCGCATCACGGCGAGGATTCGCTGCAAGGCGCTGTAATATGCGTAGAGCGACGACAGATCGCCGCCGAGCCGCATGCCGCGATGGATCGCCGCCGGGAAGAAGTCGTTGCAGAAGCGCGCCGGCGCCGGCTTCAGGATGTCGCGCCAGGTTTCCCGCGGCCCGCCGACATAGATGGTCGACGACTTGTAGCCGTCGCTTCCTTGCTGGAAGTCCACGACGCGGCCATCCCGGATCTCCATGAAATACTCGTCCGCCTCGTTGCTGTAGAAGCGGATGCGGGCGTTCCAGAAGCGGGCGGCAATCGCAAACTCCGGGTCCTTATTGACGCCATCGCGGACGGCTTTGACGGGAATGACCAACTGGTCCTTGTCGCTCACTGACGGTACTCCTCCATGCTTCCGTTAGGGTGCGCGATGGGAAAAAATCCACCGTGATCCCAACTCGCCAAGAGGCCGAAATCAACCGATCTCAAGAGTCCGGCTGAAGAAATCAATATTCTGATGCCCGTCGAACGCTGAACCGCTCGATTGTGGTTGCGGGAACGGGACGAACATGGAAATCCTGATGTAGGTCGACCAGCAGTTTCGAGTGTCGGCTTCGGAAATGAGGAATGACCGACCACCAGCCGCTAGACGCATTGCAGCAACAGATCAGCAAGCGCAGTCTCGCCGACGACAGCGGCGACTGGTCTTTGAAATCACGGACGACGGCTGAGTATCAGATTGCTGAAGTGCTGCGCGAAAAGATCATCGTCGGTGTCCTCGCGCGTGGACAGAAGCTGAAGCAGGCCGAGATCGCCAAGATGCTCGGCGTCTCGATCACGCCGGTGCGCGAGGCGCTGCGGCTGCTGGAAGCCCAGGGCTATGTGGCGGTGAGTGCCCATCGCGGCGCGATCGTCGCACCCTTCCTGATCGAAGGTGCCGAGGAACTCTACCAGTTACGACAGTTGCTTGAAACGCGCCTGACCGCGGAAGCTGCGCGGCGCATGTCGCCGAACGATCTGTACGTTCTCAAAGCCATCAACCACGATCTTCTCATGGCCGCCAGGGCTGGCGACCGCGCCGCCTGCCAGGAGAAGAATTTTCGCTTCCACTTCCGGCTATACGAACTGGCAGGCCAGGCGCAGACGCTCGATTTCGTGCGCATACTCTGGGCCAAATATCCGCTCGACTTGCTGAGCCAGATGCCGGGCAGGCAGTCGCGCGTTTTCGATGAACACGTGACGCTTCTGGCCGCTCTGGAGCGGGGCGATGTTGAGGGCGCTACGGGTGCGATGGAAGTGCACATCAATACAGGCTGGTCGGAGTTCCTGGCAAACTACAAGATGCCCGTCTTGCCCTGAGGAAGTCGCCTCACCTAGTGACAGTCGCAACTGCGGAGCGCGCCCATGGACATCGTCTGGGGCGATGGCCGCATAGCCAACGACGACTTCGGCTGAATTGTCAGTGTCTCCTATAACCATCGCAGGGGTTCTGTTCCAAACAGGCCAGCAGGGAGGGTCTTTAACGTTTGCTATGAGCGATCCTCATGGCGAGGGTTAGATTCGTCCTTCCGGCGGTTTGCGAACCTCATGATAAAAAGGGGAGGAGAGCATGCTTACCTGGAAGAACAGAGCCGTACGGTTCGCCCGCGTGATCACCGTGGCGGCCTGCACGGCAGCATTTTCGTTGGTGGGGCTGGCGGCTAGTCACGCGGCCGATCCGACGGCCGAGGAGCAGGCAGCCGCGCTGGCCGCCGTGCCGAAGGAGGCGCAGAAATACTACGGCGGCTACTGGTATGCGACCAATATAGTCGCCGATCCGTTCGCTAACTGGAAGCCCCATGCGCCGCCATGGAAGATTTGCCACAATGATTCCTATCTTGGGAATTCGTGGCGCGCCAACCTTGTGGCGGAGCTGAAGGCGCTGACCAAGCAATTGGCCGATCAAGGCCTCGCTGAACCCGAACTCAACGTCACGAACTCTAACGGCGACATCAACCTCGAGCTCACGCAGCTGAAGGCGCAGATCGCGCAGGGCTGTGACCTGATCATGAGCTATCCGGGGTCTGCGACCGGCCTTTGCGCGGGCATCAAGGAGGCTTTCGACAAGGGCATCCTTTTCGTAACCATCGACTCCACGGTCACCTGCCCGGAAGCGCTGAACGTAGCGACCAATCCCTACTATCGCGGTCAGTACGAAGGTGAGTGGATCGCCAAGCAATTGGGCGGCAAAGGTACCGCCCTCATCATGAACGGACAGCCCGGGACCGCGAACACGGTCGCTCAGGAGACAGGTTTCCGGAAGGCCGTCGAGGCGTTTCCCGACATTAAGGTCGCCGGCAGCCTGTTTGGCATGTGGACCGGGTCGGTGGCCAAAACCGAGGTGCTGAAGTTCCTGGCGACGCATCCTGAGCCTGTGCACGCTGTGTTCTCGACAGGCAATATGGGCGTTGGCGTGGGCCAAGCGTTCGAGCAGTCGGGCCGTGCGCTTCCGATCATCACCGAAGTCACCAACCTTTGCAGCCTGCTTGCTTACTGGAAGGAAAAGAACCTCACCGCCAACACCTTTGTCCAGGATGGCGGTCCGATGGCCTATTCCGCCTTCATTCCTGCACTGCACATGATGGCCGGGCAAAAACCGAAGGTGAACACCATCTTCATGCCGCTGCCCAGCATCACGGCGGAGAACTTCAATGACTACTACGACGCTTCCATGACCGTGCAAAGCACCTGCTTCGCCAACGGCAAGGACCTGCACCTCGTGCCGGACTCGTATTTCGAGCAGTTCTTCACCGGCGGCGAGCCGAGAGCCAAGGTTGAGATCGTCTCGACCAACGCCCAGCCGCAGTGAAATGCACCACGATGGGTGCTCGCGTTCAGCGCGGGCACCCATAAGGGAGTTGCGCATCGTGCGCGGCATTGCTTTTCAAAGGATCACACCCGTCGGGTATGAATGGTAGTCGCACTTTGGCCGACTTGTCCCTCAAGACCATCCAACGAGTGGCCGGGCCTTTGGCCCCGTTTCTCCTCGCCTTCATCCTTTTCTTTGTCATAAACGTCTTCATTCCCGGCTATGCCAGCGTCATAAGCCTGCTGTCGCTTCTGCTGCTTTCCAGTCTGCTTGGCATCGCCTCGATCGGCCAGACCCTGACGATCGTCATCGGCGGCTTCGACCTTTCGATCCCGGCTGTGATCGGCTTGTCTAACGTGCTGTTCGCGCTGCTTTACGGCGCCGGCTATTCCGCTTTTGCTGCGGCCGTGTTCATTCTAGCGCTGGCGACGCTGATCGGTCTGGCAAACGGCTTTGCATCCCGATACCTGCAGCTCAACCCGCTCGTGGTGACGCTGGCGAGCGGCTCGATCATCCTTGGCGCCATCTGGGCAGGGACGCATGGCGAGGTTTCGGGCTTTGTGCCTGATTGGCTCGTCAACATGGTTTCGGTTATCGGCAAGACCGGTCCCATCCCGCTGCCCGGCTCCGTGGTGATCTGGCTGCTCATCGCCGGCGGCATCCTATTCCTCGAGCGCAAGACCAAGCTCGGCCGCTGGATGTTCGCCGCAGGGGCAAATCCTCGCGCCGCCGAATTGGCCGGCGTGCCGATGCTGCTCGTCTGGATGAGTGTCTACGCGCTCAGTGCCTTCCTGGCAGCGACGACGGGCATTCTACTTGCAGGCTTCAGCGGAGCGGCCGATCCGACCGTCGGCGCAGCCTACCTCTTCACCACTGTCGCGGCAGTCGTCGTCGGCGGCACGCCGCTGACCGGCGGGCGCGGCGGCTATGGGCGCACAATTGCCGGCTGTCTTGTCGTAACAGAACTTAGCACCCTCCTTGTCGGTCTCGGGCTCGACCAGGCGGCACAGCAGATATTCCTCGGTTTCCTGATCGTCGGGCTCGTGGCGCTCTATGGCCGCGAACCGCATCTGAGTATGCGCATATGAACAGCGCGGTCCATCAGCGCGCGATAGAACCGCCCGCCGACCGCAAGGGCATGCCGCTGCTTCTGTCCGCGGATGGGCTTCGCCGGACATTTGGCGAAACGATCGCGCTTGATTCCTGCTCGCTGTCGATCCGCGAGGGCGAAATCCATGCCGTTGTCGGAGAGAATGGTTCGGGCAAGAGCACGCTGATCAAGATACTCAGCGGCATCGTCCGCGCAGAAGCGGGCACACTGGATTGGCTCGGCCGGCAAGCCAGTTTCGCGAATCCGCGTGCCGCGCAGGACGCCGGCATTGCTACGGTGTTCCAGGAGACGCTGGTCCTTCCAGACATGTCAATTCGTGACAATGTCATGTTGGGCCTGGACGGCATGATCCGTCGCAAGATGACCCCCTTGCGCGAGCGCGAAGCCGTGCGGAAAGCACTGGCGGCTGTCGGTATCGGCAATCTTGATATCGAGCGGCTGGCCGGCACGGTATCGCTCGCCAACCGCCAGATGATCGGCGTCGCACGGTCTCTTATGCGGCCCTGGCGCCTGCTTATCCTCGATGAATCGACCTCCGCGATCGATATCGAAGACCGCGATCGTCTCTTCGAAGTGCTACGAAGTTTCCGTGGCGAAGGGCGATCGATCCTATTTGTCTCGCATCGCATGGACGAGATTCACGCCCTTGCCGATTGCACGACGGTACTTCGATCTGGCCGGAGCGTCGCATCGCTGGAGCGCGGCGCAGTATCGAGCGAAATCCTGCTCGACCTGATGTCGACGCGCGAAGGTGCGCGGGCGGCGGAAGGCGAAGGCTGCGGCGAGACTATTCCCGCCAATGCCGAGGTGATCGTCGGCGTGCGAGGCCTGTCGGTTCTCGAAGGCAAGCCGACACTGGATCTCGACCTTCGTCGCGGCGAGATCATTGGCGTGGGGGGGCTGGAGGGGCACGGCCAGGTCGCCCTGCTGGAGTGCATCGCTGGTCTGCGTCGCGCGCCCACGGGGACAGTGCACGTCGGGACCATGACCATACGGTCGCAACGCGACGCGGCGCGCGCGAAGATCGCGTTCCTGCCGCGCGACCGCAAATCCGAGGGTATCTTCGCCCCGCTGTCGGTGCTCGACAACGTGACCGTATCGGCGCTCGGCTCATTCGCCCGTTGGGGTGTGCTGGGCACAAGGAAGCGGATAGAGGTCGCCGGCGAGGTCACTCGGCGGACGAGGGTCAAGATGGCTGGGCTCGACACGCCGATATCGGCGCTGAGTGGCGGCAACCAGCAGAAGGCGCTACTCGGGCGTCTGATCGCCACCCAACCGCGTGTGTTGGTGTTGAACGATCCGATGCGTGGTGTGGATCTGGGTGCCAAGCGCGACCTCTACGAGGTGCTCAATAATCTCGCTTTGAGCGGCGTTTCCATCCTGATGCTGTCGACCGAACTGGTGGAACTGTGCCTGCTTTGCCACCGGGTGGTTGTGTTTCACGATCACGCCGTCAGCGCGATCGTCGAGCGCGGCGACCTTAGTGAACGCGCATTGATCGATGCGATGTTCTCGCAACGCCGACTGGAGACCTCGACATGAAGTGGCTCGGCGACCGCAGCTACGCATGGCCCGTGCTCATTGCGGTGGTCATTTTCACTGCTCTCAACGCCTTCGCCAGCCCCGCTTTTACCGATGTGACGAACTGGAACGGCATGCTCATCGGCGTGGCGCCGTTCATCATCACCGCCATGGCCCAGACCGCGCCCGTGCTTTCAGGAGAGGGCGGGATCGACCTTTCGGTCGGGCCGCTTGCGGGGCTCGTCAATGCCATGGTGACGTCGATCCTCGTGCCGAATGGGTGGGCCGATCCGGTGACAATCATCGGCGCTTCGCTGGGCGTCGGCATCTTGTCCGGCCTGTTGAACGGCTTCCTCATCGCAGTCGTGCGCGTCCAGCCGATAATCGCAACCTTGGGCACGTTCCTCGCCTTCCAGGGCATTACGCTAGAGATGCTGCCCATGGCCGGCGGTCTGGCGCCGCAATGGCTGCTCGGTCTTGCAGGCAGCTATGGCGGACTTTCGGGGATGCTCGTCCTGCTCATCGTGCTTGGCCTTGTCTGGCTGGCGTTCGAGCGGACAGGCTACCGCCGCAACCTGCTCGCCGTTGGAGGGGATGCGCGCGCTGCCTACGCATCGGGCGTCAATGTGGCGGGCGTGCGCATCATCGCCTACGTCATTGGCGGCGTGCTGGCGGCGATCGCTGGGCTGGTGTTTACCGCTGCCCTCGGCTCGGGTGATCCACGCGTCGGCGTTCCGTACACGTTGACCTCCATCGCTGCCGTCGCGCTGGGCGGCATCGCCTTGACCGGCGGGCGAGGGGGCATGCTGGGTGCAGCCGCGGCCGGCACGCTGCTCTTCCTGATCCAGACCCTGTTCACGCTGGCGCAGGTTTCGATCTTCTACATCCAGATCATGTACGGCCTGATCCTTCTGGTTGCGCTGACCTTGAACGCAGCCGGCGAGCGCGCGCGGCGCGGCCGTATGACAAAGCAGCTCGGCTGAGCCGCGTTGCCTCCGCTGCCAAGCAAGTCGTCGCGGCAAGCTTCGCGCATCGCGATGGTTGGATGCTCAACCACGACTTAGCGCCCAAAGCCGTTTGACCTAGACCAATTCATGTCGGTCTTATCGGCCGGTTCTTTTGGGAGGAGATCATGAACATGCTACCAGCTTCGCTGGCACGGCGCGGCGTGGCCGCAGTTGCGTTTTTGGGTGTCTGCGTCTTGGCTTCGCTAAGCGCGGCCGGTGCCGCCAGCGCCCAGGACAAGCCGCGCATCGTCATGCTGGGCGGCCCGCTATGGGATCCCTTTTTCGGCGCGATGAAGAAGGGCGGCGACGACGCTGCTCGTGACCTCAATGTCGACTACCAGTGGATCACCGGCACCGATCCCAACAATTTCGTCGCCGACTACGCCAAGCTGGTGAAGCAGGCCGCGAGCCAGAAGCCGGCCGCCATGGTCATAGGCAACTACTTCCCGGACACGCTCGACCCCATCATCAAGGAGATCACGGCCAGCGGCATCCCGGTCATCATTCAGCATGATGGTGGCGCTTCCTGGCGGGATATCGGCGCGATTTCATACGTAGGCTTCAGCGCCCGTGACCTCGGTCGCTCGGTTGGTGAGAGGGAGATCAAGGCCGGTGCAAAATTCGGCCTTTGCGTCAATCACGTTCCCGGCAACACCACGCTGGACCTGGATTGCCTCGGCTATAACGATGCCTTCAAGGCGGCCGGAGGCGACTCCAAGGTCCTGACCATCCAGTTCTCCGATGCCAGCAACCCCACTTTTGTCAGCAGCGCCATCCGTGGTGCGCTGCAAAGCGATCAGAGGATCGATGCGATCTGGACCATTGGCGCCGTGCAGGGCGTTGCTTCCGTGGAGGCCGTCAAGCAGAGCGGAAGAAAGATCGTCAATGCTTCGCTCGGCCTGTCGCTCGGCTCGCTCGAAGCCTTGAAGAACGGCGACCTGCTCTTCATCGCCGACCTGCAGCCATATCTCGACGGCTACTACGCCTTGCTCGCGGCATACCAGTATGTGCAATACAAGATGCTGCCAATGGGTCAGATATCAACCGGTCCGCTGATGATCACCAAGGACAATGTTGACGAGGTGCTGAAAGTCAACGGGACCTATCCCGGCGTCAGAGGGGCGTCCTGATTACGCGCCAGCTCCCTGCGATCGTGGCGCGCCCGAGATCCTGCCTTCACTGTCCCTCGGATCTTCTCAACCAATCCCAGCACTTGCCGGATGACGCTCATGACATTGGAAACCCAGGCGCTGCGTGACGCATCGGCCGCCACCTCCCGGCCAATGCGGAGCTGGTCTCCGTCCAGTCTAGTGCGCAGACCCGAGTTCGGTGCCTTCGTAGCCACCGTTTTCGTCTATGCTTTCTTCGCGGCGACGGCCTATCGGTACGGCTTCGTAACCTTCGACGGCACCGCCGGATGGCTCAACACCGCAGCCGAGCTCGGCATCATCGCCATACCGGTCGGCATTCTCATGGTTGCGGGCGAGTTCGACCTGTCGGTCGGCGCGGTGGTAGGCGCGGCGTCGATCACGGTTGCGATCGGCACGACATTGTTTGACTTTTCCGTGTGGCTCATGATCTCAGCCGCCCTTGCACTTGGCTTGGCTGTCGGCGTCCTGAACGGTCTCCTTGTCGTGCGCACCGGGTTGCCATCCTTCATCGTGACGCTTGCCAGCAGTTTCAGCATAGGCGGCCTGTCACTTGGCCTGGCGCGGCTGCTCAGCAACACCACCTCGGTCTCGGTGAAGTCGACACCGCTTTCAGATGCTGTCTTCGCATCGAACTGGGGCCAGGCAAACATCTCGATCCTGTGGTGGTTCGCCATCACGATCTTTGGCGGTTGGGTACTGGCGAGGACCGCGTTCGGCAACTGGATATTCGCGACCGGTGGAAACCCTGTCGCGGCGCGCGACGCCGGAGTACCGACAGGTTTTGTCAAGATCGTGCTGTTCATGATGACCGGTCTTGGCGCGAGCCTTGTCGGTGTCATCCAGGCGATCGGATATCATTCCGGCAACGCGACTGCCGGCCTCGGCTATGTCTTTCAGGCACCGATCGTCGCCGTAATCGGCGGCGTACTGCTCGGCGGCGGCTACGGCTCCGCGTTCGGGGTGTTTCTCGGCACCGTCATTTTCGGCGTCATCAATATCGGCATCTTCTACACCGGATGGAGCACCGACTGGGTCCAGCTCTTTCTCGGCGTTCTGCTGATGGCGGCCGTGATCACCAATCACTACTTCCGGCGCCTCGCCATGAGCGCTGGCTAGCCGACAGCGCGAGGTTCTGCATGGCTTCTGAAAACCGCCCTCTCATCGAACTGCAAGGCGTCTCCAAGCGCTTTGCCGGCGTCCAGGCGCTTACTGACGTGTCTCTTAGCGTTCCAGCCGGGCAGGTGGTCTGCCTTCTAGGTGACAACGGTGCCGGCAAGTCGACATTAATTAAGATCCTGTCGGGCTTTCACGGTCCTAGTGAAGGCAAGATCCTACTTGATGGCGTGGAAACGCAATTCACCGATCCGCGCGATGCCCGAGCGCGCGGTATCGCCACAGTGCATCAGGATATCGGCACCATTCCGCTGATGAGTGTGGGCAGGAACTTTTTTCTTGGCGCCGAGCCCAAGAAAGGTATCTGGCCGTTCCAGCGGCTAGACATCGAGAAGGCGAACCGCGTCTCCGTGGGGCAGATAAGGCGCTTCGGGATCACGCGTGTGCGCGACGGCAACCAATTGGTGGGATCGCTATCGGGGGGTGAGCGACAGGTGCTTGCAATCGGGCGAGCTATGTATTTTGGCGCCCGCGTCCTGATTCTGGACGAGCCGACATCGGCACTTGGTGTCAAGGAGGCCGCTACCGTGCTGCGCTTCATACAGGCGGCGCGTGCCGAGGGTGTCGGCATTGTCTTCATAACGCACAATGCACATCATGCCACGCTCGTGGGCGACCTGTTCACCGTCCTGATCCAGGGTCGTGTTGCGGCCAGTTTCAAGCGCGGTGAAAAGAGCAGCACGGAACTGCTGTCGCTGATGGCAGGAGGCGAGCAGATGGAGGACATAGCGGGCGAGCTCGCCGTTCTGGCGCCGACAGTTACGACAACGCCCCTGGGAGAGACGCAATAGTGACCACACGCGATGTGCATTCGATCGACGCCTTGCTTCGCAGGGCGGCGCAGCGCGGTGACGTGCCCGGCGTCGTTGCCATCGCGGTCGACAAAACGACCCGGCTGTATGAGGGCGCCTTCGGCCTGCGTAACCTTACTAGGCGCGCACCGATGACGCTGGACACAGTCTTCTGGTACGCATCGATGACCAAGGCCCTGGTGGCGACGGCGGCGATGCAATTGGTGGAGCAGGGGCGGGTTGCTCTGGACGAGCCGATCGGAAGCGTCCTGCCGTCGCTTGCCTCACCAGAGGTTCTCGATGGTTTCGACGCGAACGGCACGCCAATGGTGCGGCCGGCCAAGCGGCCGATCACACTCCGGCATCTGCTGACGCACACATCCGGCTATGGCTACGACATTTGGAATAAGGCGGTCGAGCGCTATATGCGCGAGAACCACATACCGCTGCTAGTCGACTGCAAGTTGAGTTCGCTCGCTCAGCCTCTGGTGGCCGATCCGGGCGAGAAATGGGAATATGGCATCAGCATCGACTGGGCCGGGCAGGTCGTCGAAGCTGTCAGCGGCCTATCGCTCGAGGACTATCTGCGCGAGCACCTGTTCGCGCCCCTTGGGATGCACGACACGGCGTTTCTGATAAAACCGGCGTGGCGCGAGCGCCTGGCGGACGTGCATCGCCGCCAAGCAGACGGCTCGCTTGTTCCGATCGAGCATGAGATCTCCCAGCAGCCCGAATTCTTCATGGGTGGCGGCGGCATCTACGGAACCGCTGGCGACTACGCGTCGTATATCCAGATGCTCTTGAATGACGGGCGAGCCAAGGATGGCACTGTCGTGCTCAAGCCGGATACCGTCGAACTCATGGGCCAGAATAGCATCGGCGACATCAAGGCAGGCGTGCTCACCTCGGTGTTGAAGGGTCTCGCCAACGATACTGATTTTTTCCCTGGCATGCCGCAGAAATGGGGATTGAGTTTTCTGCTCAATACGAGTGATTCGCCCAATGGGCGTAGCGCCGGCAGCATGACCTGGGCTGGCCTTGCCAATACCTATTTCTGGGTGGATCGCTACAGAAGCATAGGCGGCGTGATCATGACGCAGATACTGCCTTTCGGGGATCCGATCACTCTGAAACTCTATGAAGCCTTCGAGCGCGGTCTCTACTTTGGACCGAGCAAACCTTCGTAGCGACGATCGCCCCCATCTCTCATCGCCGAACGCGATGGTTGCTTGGCAATTTACGATTTCCGTTCCTTCGGACCATGTCCTAAGAGACCTAATGGCGGTCGTTCCGGTTCGCCATCTCGGCCGTTTTGGAGGATGGCGGTCGTGCTCCCAGGCTTCGCCGAGCGCTTGCGTTGACGGCCCGCTGAAGATTGGGCGCTTCTCCGCTCCGCTTGCACCCTCCCGAAGAACCTTGGGAATGTGACGTGACAGCAGCCAAACCACACTGCCAGCCGTCGGGTGCCTATCACATCGCCATCGGCGACATGACGGTGACTGCGGTCAATGACGGTACCTTTCAGGCCACTTTCGATATGATCGCGGGTATCGATCAGGAGGATTGCATCCGCATCGAAACAGCGGCGTTCCGTCCGGTTCCGCCCAAAATGACGATGAATGCCTTTCTGCTCCGGACCGGCGATCATGTGGCGCTTGTCGACACGGGCTGTGGAACGCGTTCGGGACCGACGTTGGGCATGGTCTGCCGGAACTTGGCGGCAATCGGCATTGTTCCCGCTGACATCGACACCATCCTGATCACGCACATGCATCCCGACCACATCAATGGGTTAATCGATGAAGCCGGTGAGGCTGTGTTTGCGAACGCAGAACTTGTCGTCAACGAGGCCGAGCTCCAGTTCTTTCGAGATCCCATGTCGCCCTCACGCTCACCCGATGGCGAACCGCAGGAATTTTTTGAAGGGTTCCGGCGGGCTACCCGGCCGTATGGAGAGCGCATCCGGACGGTTCGTGACGGACCCGTCATGCCAGGGGTCATTGCTGTCACACAGGCCGGCCATACGCCCGGCCACACCGGCTGGCTCATTGAATCCGGCGGTGACTCTGTAATGATCTGGGGCGACATTGTTCATATGCCGCATCTACAATTTACGGCGCCCCAGGCAGCAACGATTCTTGACATAGACCGCGATCTGGCTGTGGCTACCAGGCGGCGTGCCTTGGATATGGCGGCTGCAGACAGGCTTCGCGTAGCCGGCATTCACCTGGACTTTCCTGCCTTCGGTCATGTCGAGCGACGAGGCGGTGGCTATGCCTTCGTTCCGGAGGTCTGGCGCGCGGTTGTCTGACGATTTGGCGTCCCTCTGTTGGAGCGCCCCAATATCGATCTCTTGAAACTAGATGGGAGGAAGCAATGAATCCGGATCGCCGTCGGCTTTTGAAACTCGTGTCCGGTGCTGCGCTCGCTGGCGTTACGTCAACGGCACCTTTGCGGCCCGCCTTCGCGCAGCAGAAGCTGCGCATCGGATTGGTTGTCAAGGTCATGGGCATCAGCTATTTCGACGTGACCCGCGATGGTGGTCAGCAAGCGGCCGATGAACTAGGCAATGTCGAACTCGTTTACACGGGTCCGACCGCAGCGACCGTCGAACAGCAGATTGCGGTCATCGACGCGCTCGTCGCCCAGAAAATCGACGCTCTTGTCATCTCGGCCAACGACGCCACAGCCCTCATCCCTACAGGCAAGAAGGCGATGCAGCGTGGCATAAAGGTCATCTCCTTCGATTCTGCGATCGCGCCGGAAGGCCGCATAATGCATGTGAACGCCCCGCACGATGACTTAATCGGCGCCAATGACGTGCGCATGATCAGCAAGACGCTCGGTGGCGAAGGCGAGGTCGCAATTCTGTCGGCAACCTCGCAGGCAACCAACCAGAACCTCTGGATCGAGAAGATGAAGGAGGAGTGGCAGAAGGAGAAATATGCCAAGCTAAAGCTGGTCGGCGTGGTCTATGGCGACGACGCGGCGGACAAGAGCTATCGCGAGGCGCAGGGACTCATAAAAGCGTACCCAAATTTGAGGGCCATTATCTCGCCGACCGCCGTCGGCATTGTCTCCGCCTGCCGGGCGGTTACCGATGCAGGTCAGTTGGGCAAGATATTTGTTACGGGCCACGGCCTGCCTTCGGAGATGAAGCCAAACGTGCTTTCCGGTGTGACCGATACGTTCCAGCTTTGGAGTCCTGCTGATCTCGGCTACGCGGCCGTCATGTATGCCGGCATGCTCGCGCGTGGGCAAACCGACGGTGCAGCCAACAGCACCACCAAGATCGGTCGTCTCGGCGACATGACCGTGGAGGCGGACGGCAGCGCTTATCTCAAGGACCTGTTGGTATTCGATAAGTCGAACATCGAAGAGTGGGCGACGAAATTTTAAGCGTCAGGAGTTTCGGACGCCTGGTTGTGCGTGATCTCGAAGCGAACCAAAGTTTCGTCAACGGGCAAACTCTCGCGCTTTACGGGAGGTCGTGATTGCGGGCTTTTAATCAGCCGATCTGAACGAAGTTTGCCCCCGGGACACTTGCCGCAGGGGAAGTTTCGGCGCTCTGGGCCGGCATGCCGATCCGATCGTGCCGTTCGCATTCCTACCGGGCGGCACTGGGCTGAAGCTTCTGCGCTACGGGCGTGTCCGTGACGACCTTATCCTCGACGCAGAGCGCTTCTGTCTGGACACAGAAATTCGCCTTGTCAGTAGGGTGCAAGGGAATTGCTCCGTGGAGAGGGCGAACAGTTCGCAAATGATTCCGCGATACGCGGCGAACCCTAGTACCCTGCTGCAGCCAGCCCGTCAGCGTGCATCTCCAAACGCGATGACATGTTTTCCATATGAGACTCCCTCACGCCGGCAGTTGCGGTAAAAACCCTGGAAAAGAACCCGAGCCACAGAATTGGGCTGAGCCCACGGTGTAGGCGGATATTTGTCGTGGGGGAGGAGCGTTGCCGCAACCCTACCATTTGCGCCATCGCCAGACAGTCTGGTTGGCGGCGATTATGCGCCCGAACCCTTGGTTCACGACAATCCAAACCGCCTTAAACGACAAATATTAATGAGGAGGAATTAATAAATGCCAATGAATACACTTGCTGCCGTCGGCCTGACAATAGCTATCGCTCTGACCGGTACTGTCCCGACATCAGCCCAGATGAAGAGCAGCACGTTCAACATTCTGATGCTGACTGATCTTTCCTCGGTCTATTCAGAAACCTCAGGTCCAGGTGATGTGGAATTCGCAAAGATGGCGGTCGAAGATTTCGGTGGCAAGGTCAACGGGGTTCCGATAAAAGTCATCGTCGTCGACAACAAGCTTGATCCGGCGCTGTCCGTCAACAAGGCACGCGAGATCATCGATTCCCAGGGCGTGAATCTGATAACGGACGTGTCGAGCTCGGCGGCCGCGATCGCTGTTGCCAAGCTTGCCAACGAACGACACATTCTGACGACTTTCGTCAGCCCAGGAACCATGGCACTTTCCAACGAGGCCTGCGGTAAATACACTTGGCACTACGGTTACGATACTTCAGCCATGTCGGTCCCAGTCAAACAAATGACCAAGGAGGGCACTAAGAAGTGGTACTTTATCGCGGCTGACTTTGCCTTCGGTAAATCTCTGCTCGATTCTTTCTCAAAGGCTGTCAAGCAGAATGGCGGCGAAATCGTCGGGGTGGACATGGTGCCGTTCCCCAATGATGATTTCTCAAACTATCTCCTGAAAGCGCAGGCGGCGGGCGCGCAGGCCATCGGCATTCTTGAATCAGGTCAGGACCTGCGCAACGCGGTCAAGCAGGCACGAGAGTTCGGATTGATGGACGCCGGTATAAAGATTGTTCCCGGCCAGTTGAATCTGTCGGACGTCAAAGCTCTTGGCCCAGACACTTGGGCTGGCGTTAACGCCGCGCTGATCTGGTATTGGGATCTGGACGACGAGACCCGGAAATTCGCCAAACGCTTCCATGAGAAACTGAATTTCTATCCCGGCGACATACACGCCGGGAACTATTCCGCCGTCTATCAGGTGCTGAAAGCGGTCCAGGAACTCGGCACCGACGATCCCGACAAGGTGACGAAAGTCCTTGAAGGCCGACGTTTCAGCGACATGTTCGCGAAGGACGCGCTCATGCGCAAGAGCGACCATCTTGTGGTCAAGCGCACCTTCGTCGGTCAGGTCAAGCCCGCGTCGGGCGTGAAGAACGATAGTGACTTTTTTGATATCACCGGCTCGGTTCCAGGTGACGAGGCGTATTATCCGGAGACGGACAGCACCTGCAAGCACGACTGGGAGTAGGACGACATAGTTCCCGGCATCGGTTTATCGACGTCGCCGGGACGCATCTGGCCTGCAGGGATCCGGAGTTCTACCTAATGTCATATTATGCGATATTGCTCTTCAATGGGCTGGTGACCGGCGGGGTCCTGGCGCTGATGAGCCTCGGAATGAGCATCATTTTCGGCATGATGCGCGTGGTCAATTTTATGCATGGCTCCATGTTCATGCTTGGCGCCGTCACCGCGTTGGTTCTGGGGTCTCAATTCGGCCTCTCGTTGTGGGTCGGCTTCCTCGTTTCAGCCGTCTTTGTTGGCACGACTGGCATCGTGCTGGAACGGCTGCTTATACGGCGCCTCTACGGCCTCGACCTTGCGTATGTTCTGATCCTAACGTTCGGCCTCTCGCTGATCATGCAAGACGTCGTCCGGATATTCTACGGTGTGACGTCCGCGCCCTATCTTGTGCCCGACCTTCTCAAAGGTGCCGTCAACCTTGGGTTCGTCTCCTATCCGAAATATCGTCTCTTTGTCGTCATAGTATCGATCGGCTTGTGTTTCGGTACATGGTTCGCGCTGGAGCGTACCCGTTTGGGCGCCCTTATCCGGGCGGCCTCGGAGCGGCCCGATCTCCTCAAATGCTTCGGTGGGAACGTACCCCTCCTCATTTCCGGGACATTCTTCTTTGCCTCGGCTCTGGCCGGGCTGGCTGGGGCGCTCTCCGCGCCGTTGCGCAACGTGTCACCCTTCATGGGCGAAGAGATGATCAATTTCGTCTTTGCTGTGGTCGTTGCCGGCGGGATGGGGTCGATTGCCGGCTCGGTGGTCATGGGCTTTGCATCCGGTCTCGTCTCGGCCATCGCAGCGATCTTCTATGCCCCGGCGTCCACCGCAGTCATTTACATCCTTATGCTTGTTGTGCTGCTGGTGCGGCCCGGCGGTATCTTCCAGGGCATCGACATCTCTCATTTCGCGCTTCACTACACACCGATGACGGAGCGCGCGCGACAGGTATTCCTGAGCAGGCCTGCCGCCTTGGTCGCGCTTGCTGCCGCCCTTCTGCTTCCTTGGGTGATCTATCCGGTCCTGGCGACCGATATCATCCTATGGGGATTGTTCGCCCTCGGTTTCGATCTTCTGTTCGCATTCGGTGGCCTGCTATCTTTCGGACAGGCGGCCTATTGGGGCACTTCCGCTTATGTCACCGGCATTCTGATGGTTAAGCTCGGGGTCCCGATGCTACTTTCCGTGCTCACGGGTGTCGCCGCCAGTACGGCTGTCAGCCTCCTCTTCGGCTTGGTCGTCGCGCGAAAGAAGGGGATCTATTTCTCGATGATCACTTTCGCGTTCGCATCGATCGTATATTTCATCATCAACCAGTTTCCCGACTTTACGGGGGGCGAGGATGGCCTGCATGGGCTGGTTCGGCCGACACTCCTGGGGCTGGATCTGGGCGATGATAGGGTCTTCTACTATGTATCTCTGGGCGCTGTGGCACTGGTGGTCTACGCCATCCTACGGCTTCTCAAATCGCCTTATGGGCTCGCGCTTCTCGGCGCTCGCGAGAACGAGCAGCGCTTAATGAGCATTGGGTACAATGTATACAGCCTGCGAGTGAAGGCTTACGTGTTTTCGGCTTTGGTATGTTCGATCGGAGGCGCTTTTTATGCGCTGAACCATCAGTTCGTTACGCTCGAGATGGTCAGCTGGCGGGCGTCCGGAGAGCCGGTCATGATGACGCTTCTGGGCGGAGCAGGCACCATTTTCGGGCCATTCGTTGGCAGCGGCGTCGTCCTGATGATGCGCAGCACGCTTTCGTCGATAACGGACAGCGGCAGCCTGTTCCTTGGCATTTTGTTCGTCACCATTGTGCTTCTGTTCCGCCGCGGCATACTCGGCGAAATCGTGCATTATTCCGTTGACCGCGTTCCACCCGCCGAAATGTCTGGCTCGGACAGGCGATATGCATCGAAGCCCGATCGGGTTGTCGCTACGGGAGATGCAGCCGATGCCTGATTGTGGCCAGAACATTGGCGAGAGCGCTGGCGGAACCGTGATGCCGCTACTGGAACTGCAGTCCGTCACGATGAGTTTCGGCGGCTTCAAGGCGATCAATGACTTAAGCCTGAAATTCGAGAGAAAGCCGGTTTACGGCATCATCGGCCCTAATGGGGCCGGCAAGACGACTTTGTTCAACGTCTTGAGCGGGTTTTATCGGCCGAAGCGTGGTCGGCTGCTGTTCAACGGCCAGGACATGACTCGTTTACGAGCCGAGCAGTTTGCTCGCCAAGGTATCGTGCGCAGCTTTCAGATCACGAGCATCTTCCCCAATCTCTCGGTCATGGACAATGTCGTGCTGTCGGTGCAGCGCCGAGCAGACGGGGGTACGAAGGCCTTCGCAAAGATCGACTGGCATGAGGATCACCGGCCGGAAGCGTCGGCACTGCTGGATCAGGTCGGAATTCCGTCCTCTTTGCGCGGTCGACCCGCAGGGGACCTGCCATATGGCCGCAAACGCGCCTTGGAGCTCGCGATTTCCCTGGGAGCACACCCAACGATTCTCCTTCTCGACGAACCAACCGCTGGGATGACGACGGCAGATGTATCGCGTACGACGGACCTTATTGCGCAACTGTCCGTCGACCGCATGATCATCGTCGTGGAGCACAACCTCGGTGTCATCGCAAATGTCGCCGATGAGATCATTGTATTGCAGCAGGGGGCGCTTCTAACGCGCGGTCGCTACGCCGACGTCCGACAGGATCCCCGGGTGATAGAAGCTTATTTGGGAAAGCGCCATTGAGCATGCTGGAGATAACGGATCTCGACGCCTATTATGGCGAAAGCCATATTTTGCAGGGCGTCAACTTGTCTGTCCAGACTGGCGAAGTGGTAACGTTGGTGGGGCGAAACGGTGCCGGCAAGACCACGCTGCTGAAGTCGATCATCGGCGATATTCCGCGACGAACCGGGAGCATCCGCTTCATCGGAACCGAAATCATCGATCTCTCGCCTGAGCGGATTTGCAAGATGCGGGTCGGTTTTGTGCCGGAAGACCGCGGAATTTTCTCGACGCTGAACGTATACGAGAATCTGTCGATCGGCCGTGCGAACGGAGACACCGCCTGGCCGCTCGACCGGATCTATGAGTATTTCCCGATCCTCAAAACCCGGCGCTCGCAAAAGGCCGCGTCGTTGTCGGGTGGGGAAAAGCAGATGCTAGCGATAGCGCGGCCCCTTTACATGGGCGCTTCGTTTCTGATGCTCGACGAGCCGACAGAGGGGCTGGCACCTGTCGTGGTCGATGCGATCGGTGCACTGATCAAAGATATCAAGTCCACAGGACTGACCATTCTCTTAGTCGAGCAGAATCTTCAATTCGCCGCCGAGGTCGCCGACCGGTACTACGTAATCGAAAATGGAAAAATCGTCAGAGAAATGACGAACCATCAGATGGCCGAAGATCAACAAAGTCTTCTTGATCACCTCGGAGTGTGAGGCACGACCAGGATGTTGTCGAGCTCCGGATGGCAATGGCGAATCAAACCTTATGACAACGCCCATCCTCGAGCTGCGCTGCCCGACCGCGAAAACGCCGGGCACGCTCATGCGCGCTGTCGCCGATCCTGGCCTGCGCTGTCCCAGGACATCTCGATCGCAACGACACAGCCGAGTTACGCGCGAGGGCCAAGCCAACTTAGCGTTATGGTCAAAATGCAGTGATTGATCTTCTCTGTGGATTGCACTGAGGCACCCCTCCCAAAAAACTAGTTGTCTTCTTGGTCTTAGGTTCGCCGGACCATACGAGAGAATATGAAGGAAACCGGTTGGCTAACCATCCCCTCTACGTATTGATTGTATATGCAAAGTTGACCCGCAGAGGCTAAAACAGTCGTTATTCGTCAGTGGTTTACGAAGCGGTTCGTCCATTTTGATTCAGGAAGCTGATCCAGCTATTTCGCTGCCCGAATTTAACTCATACCGAATGGCAGCTTTGCGCCCAATATCGGCCGTTCGGCCTCACCGGCATCGATCCCCCCAAAAGCGGCCGTTCGTTCCTCCGGGCAAGCGGTCGCTCAGGAATGCCTGGCTTCGGATAATCCAGTCAGTCCGCTTTGTGGGAACGGTGGGTCATAAGCAGCCGCATAGATTGGCTGAGAACGCCGTTGGCGGATGAGCATGGGAACGCGTTCCATTACCGGCGACGGCTTTCCGCCAGATGTCGGCTACACCGACGTTCGCCCCCGCAATGAAGCGTCACCTATGAACTCGGTCGGAGACAGTCGTTGTAGGGCGAGAACGTAGCGTTCCGACGCATCCGGAGGAGTTTTCAGTTGAGATTAAACGAACAAGCCCGGCCGTGAAGTCAGACGTCCGGCGGCCGAAACTCACGTACGACCTCGAACACGCCGGGCTGAAAATCACAGTTTCCATGATCTCTCGAAGCGCGCTCATCGAGCTGCTGCCTGCGCGCATCGCCTGATATTCCGCGAGGCTTCGCCAGCGCGCATACATCACAACCCGCTCGCCATCCAGGCTCAGATGCAGTGTCGCGCCTTCGAAGCCAAGGGCCGTCGCGACCGACTCTTCTGTGACTTTGGTTAGCAGAGCTATCAATTCCGCCGGATCTTCTGCCTTCAACCGGAAGGTGTTGATCAGAATCACGCGGCGCTGTTGTTTCGGCATCACGAAGCCCTTCCTTCCACTTGCGGCTGTGCGTCTTCAGAACCTGAGGCCGCCGCAGCTTGCAGCACGGCCTGCAGTTCCTGGTCGAGACGCTGCGCGACGACGTCAACCAGCGGGTCGCCGAACTGGCGGAAAACGGCGGCGGGCCGGTCGTACTCGAACGCCGAGCCTTCTCCGTCCTCTCGCAACAGGACGCGGATGGGTGCGTAAATCCCGGCGGAAAGCTGGTGGCGGGTCATCTTCGAGGCCGTAAGCGGGTTGCCAATGTCATACTGGATGGAGCGCCGCTTCTGGCCTGCGATCGCCAACAGCGCGCCATGGTCCCGGAAGCCGAAAATCGACAGGTTCGCCGAAGCTTCGAGCTCGCGCAAAGCGCGCTCGGCCTCGCCGTATCGCAGTAGTGTGAATATCCCATCGTCGATCCGCGGGACGAGGCTCTCAAGCCTGGCCTTCGTCTCGGTGAAGGGATTGGCGGATCGGATGGTGATGTGCTCGTTTGTGAACGGGCGTGTCTCGACCGTGGGGGTGGCCATTGGCTGTCTCCAAATGATGAGGGGCGGGATTTCGAGAGCGATTAGAAGGTTATTGACTAGCCCTGAGGACCTTCTCCACCCGCGCCGCGAGACCAAGGAGCGCGCGATCCTCGCTTTCTGGCCCGTCGAGCTCGAGGCCGATCGGGAGGCCATGGCTGTCAAGGCCGATCGGCAGGCTGACCCCGGGTAGTCCAGCAGCGCTGGCGGGAATGGTGTTGTTGGCCAATGCCCGGAAATCAACCGCCTGGCCGCCCACGGTGAATTGCATCTGGCGCTCAACCCTCGGTGCCGTGCAGGGCGTCGTCGGGAAGATCAGCGCGTGGGCACCATGCCGCGTGAAAATCTCGCTCATGCGTTCCTTCACCGTCAGGCGGTCGGCAGTCAGGGCGTGATAAGCCTGCTCACTCAGGTAGCCCGGCGCGCCGGGTATGACGAAGTGGTCCCAGGCGTCCTTGACGCCTGCGCGCAGACCCACGTGCAGATCCTTGAAGGCGACGGGGATCGCGTGTCGCTCCAGGAAGTCGCTCAGCGAGGCCTTGGTCTCGCGGAAGAAGAGGCTCCACGTGGTCCGAAGGGCCAGCGCCTGGAAGTCCCCACCGAGATCGATCTCGACGATTTCGGCCCTCGCCTCGGCGAGGCGCAGGAGCGTGTTGCGGAACCAAGCCTCGACCTCGGGGTCCACTGGGTTCAGGTACTGGCGCGGCGCAAAGGCGAAACGGGTCCCCTTGAGATCGGCGCGAGAGTCCAGCTCCGCCGCCGGCGCACCGGTGACGACCTGATCGATCAGGACGCAATCCTCGACGCTTCGGGCGAAGACCCCCGTCGTATCGAGTGTGTGAGAGATCGGCGCGACCCCTGCGCGCGGCCAGCGGCGGGTTGTCGGCTTGAACCCCACGACGCCGCATAGGGAGGCGGGGACGCGGATTGACCCGATCGTGTCCCCGCCCAGCGTCGCCGGAGCGAGGCCGGCGGCGACCGCCGCCGCCGAACCGCTCGACGAACCGCCGGTTACATGGTCGGGCGCATGCGGGTTTCCGACCTGGCCATAAGGGCCGTTGTCGCCTGTCAAACCATAGGAAAGTTCGACCAGGTTGGTCTTCCCAAGCACGATCGCGCCCGCCGCCTTGAGCGTCGCAATGGCGTCCGCGTCCTCAGTTGGCTGGAAGTCTCTGAGCGAACCGACTCCCAGCGTCGTGCGCAAGCCGGCCGTGAGATAGCTGTCCTTGATGCCGAGGGGAACACCGAGCAGCGGCGCGTTCACGCCCTTGGCGCGGGCCTTGTCGGCTTCGCGGGCTGCGGAGAGGGCGCCAGGCTCGTCCAGGGTGATGAAAGCTCTCAGGCCCTCTTTCCGCCGCGCCTTGGCGAGAAGGGCAGAAACATAGATTTCGGCGCTGATCTCGCCCCGGCGAATGGCTTCCGCCGCGCCCGACACGCCCAGCCGTGTGAGTTCTACCGCTTCTGGCACATTGGCATCGATGGCTCTGGTCTGCTGGTTCAGCATGAGGCCTCTCCTCTCATTAGTAATCAGTTAGATGTTGCATGACATCTATTTGGATGTCATATAACATCTAACCTGTCAAGGCTCGTTCGTGAGCGGTAGCGAGGAAGCCTCGTTGAGGAAGTCAAACAAGGAAGCCGCTGAAACCCGGCGCGCCATCGTCACCGCGGCCGCAGACTACATCCGGCGCACGGGCATCGCCGGGGTGAGTCTCTCGGACGTTATGGCTGCCGCCGGCCTCACCCACGGCGGCTTCTACAAGCATTTTCGCAACAGGGAGCAGCTAATAGCCGAGGCGCTCGTCGCTGCGGGCAACGCATCTGCGGACATGCTCGGCAAGGTCCGGGCAGAAAAGGGGCGGAACGCTGCGTTGGACCGCTACCTGTCCCCTGAGCATCGCGATGCGGGTACGCCTACCTGTCCAATGGCGGCGTTGGGGAGCGAAGCTGCCCGGTCCTCAGGTAAGACGCGGGCGGCGGCGGTGGCTGTCGTCGAAGAGATGATCGACGCGCTGGTCGAAGATCGATTTTCTGGGGAGGCCCGCGGCGAAGCCATGGTGGACTACGCCACCATGATCGGCGCAATAACCTTGGCCCGAATCGCGTCGGGGACGCCACTATCGGAGGAAATCCTTGAACGTGCAAGGAAGCGCCTGCGTCGATAGGCGCGCCCCGTCTGGACAGCGCCGTGACCGGCCCACTCGCGGCCTGCGGGCTGAACGTCCGTTACGGAAGACGGCCGCCCCAGCGTCGGTGCAGGACGGCCGGTTACGGCGCCGATAGCGATCCGAGCCGCAGGAGCTAGGCCGGCAGCCTTTGTTTCCAGCATAGCCCCGATAAGGGTCGCTTCGGCCAATTTCGGGGGCACCAGTTGGTCGTGTGTCCGCATTCTCGTTACACAGCCGTTCCATCATAGTTCCTTTCAGGTTGCGAGGGGGGCGGCGGCGGATGTCCGTGCCGTCTGCTGTGTTTTCAGGGTGGAATCAAACGGCCTCGGTCGCGGCGGCTTGCCGGACAAGCGCCGCGATCACCTCCACAAGAGGTGTCTTGCCTTTGACGCTGTTCTGTCCGTTATCTTTGAAGTCGATCCAGCCTTCGTTGAAGCCGTCGAGCATGCGCATGCGCGGCTGTGGGTTACGCGTACCCTGGGCACGGAACAGGCCCTCCCAGCTTTCCCGCGGGACGATCTCCACCCGCACCGGATGCCCGAGTGCCGACGCGAAGGCATTGGCGAGATCGTTGGGCGAGACCCGCGACGGGCCTTCAAGTTCCACGACCCGCTTGCCGGTCCACCCCTCGCGGATCAGATCGGCGGCAAGCCGGCCGATATCCTGCGTCGCCACCATGGCGAAGGTCTTGTCAGCCGGCTGGAGGAAGCTGTGCAGCACGCCTTCGTCGCGGGCCGGCGCGACGTCCCAGGCCGCATTTTCCATGAACCAGCCGGGCCGCAGGAAGGTGACGGGAAAATCGAGCTCGCCGAGGGCTTCTTCCAGCATCGCCCGTTGGCTCAACAGATTGTCCACTTCCCCGTCGGCGCCGATGGTGGAGAGGCAGACGACCCTTTCCGGGCGCGCAGCAAGGAGAGCGGTCGTCAGCACCTCATTCTGCTTGGCCGCTTCCGGATAGCCGGGCGCAGGGTCGAATTCCGACGGCGGCAGAATGAAAACGCCAGTGGCGCCCTTGAAGGCGGCAGCAAGCTGGGCGGCGGCGCCCATCTCGGCGAAGGCGATTTCACACCCGCGCTTGCGCCAGATTTCCGCCTTGGCGGGATCGCGCAGCACCGCACGGACCGGTTCTCCGGCTTCGATCAGGGCTTTCGCCAGCGCGCCGCCGACCTTGCCAGTTATTCCTGTAATCGCATACATGATATGTCTCCTTGTGTTGAAATCGGGATGGATCAGGCGAGGCCGTCGTAGAGGCCGCGCTCGAATGTGCCGTAGAGCTTCACGACCTTTTGGTCGTAGAAGGGCAGGAGCTGGGTGAAGATGGCGCCGGTCACCTTCCTGACCGGGTCGAGCCAGAAATAGCAGTTGAGCAGGCCGGCCCAGGAAATGCTGCCTGCCGACCGACCGTTCGGACCGGGCAGCGTGTTGATGTCGAACGAATATCCCCACTTGTGGGGCTCGTCGGGAAACTGGTCGAAGCTCTGCGAATAGGCAGGCTGGGCAGTCCTCATGGCATGGACGTCGAGGTCGCCGATCTGGTTGCGCATCATCGACGCGACCGTTTCCGGCTTCAGCACCCGTACGCCTTTATGAGTGCCTCCGTTCAGCAGCATCCGCAGGAAGGCCATGTAGTCGCGCGGCGTACTGAAGCCGCCGCCGCCGCCCATGAAGAATTCCGGCCGCTGGGGCATTTCGAAGGGCGCGGGCGTCAGGCCGCCGTCTTCGCGACGGTTGTGGAAGGTGGCGACCCTGGCCTTCTGCTTGCTTCCGATCAGGAAGCCTGAATCGGTCATGCCGAGCGGGGCGAAGATGTTCTCGCGGAAATAGACTTCCAGAGACTGGTCGCTGACCGCCTCAACCAGCTTTCCGACCCAGTCCATGCTAATGCCGTATTGCCAGCGTTCGCCGGGATCGAATTCGAGCGGTGCCAGGAAGGCGCCGTTCTTGCACGTGGCGATGTCCGGCATGCCGGTGACGTTCTCGTAGCGGGTTAGTGCATCGCTCCAGATCGAATAGGTATAGCCGGAGGTGTGTGTGAGCAGGTGACGCACCTTGATGGCCCGCTTGGCCGGACGCAGGCGCGGCTGGCCGTGGCCGTCGAAGCCCTCCAGCACCATCGGATTGGCGAGTTCCGGCAGATATTTCGCCGCATCGTCCTCGGGATTGATCCTGCCCTGCTCGATTAGCTGCATGCAGGCCGTGGCGGTGAAGGCCTTCGTCATGGACAACAGCCAAAATACCGTATCAGCGCGCATCGTTGCTCCGGTGGCCGTACTGGCCTTTCCGAAGGTTCCTTCGTAGATCATGCTGTCTGGTCCTGCCGCGGTGGCAACGACGCCGGCGACGATCCCGTCGCGCACCGCCTGTTCCATGGCCATGTTGATGGACTTGAAGTTGCCGGACCGCGCTTGCCGGTTGGCCGCCAGTGCGTGAACCGGCGTGTTCACCGCGGCGGCGCCCGCCGCCAGCAAAAGGCCGCCACGCGCCAACAGGCTTCTGCGTGAGATCGCATTCATGGATGAATTCCTTCTCGCAAGGTCGGAGACTTCCGCGGTCCGGTGTGCCGCCGGCGCCGTCCCGGCGCTCAAAAATCATCTATGGGAAGCGACGCGATGATTCACGCGCAATAAGATCAAAGATAAGATGACTCAAAATCATCATGATGGGCTATTAACGATCATCGACCTTGCAACGGAGTTAGGGCATGAGTTTCGACACGCGGCTGCTGACCGGGGTCGGCGTTTTCGGGGCGGTGATGGAAGCGGGCAATTTCGTGCGGGCCGCGGATGTTCTCGGTCTCACGCCATCGGGGGTCAGCCGTGCGGTGGCGAGGCTCGAACAACGTGTCGGTGTCAGGTTGTTCGACCGCAATCCGCGCGAGGTCGCGCTGACGGAGGAGGGCGCGCGCTTCCATGCCCGGATAATGCCGCTGCTGGCCGGACTGGAGGAGGCGGCCTCCGAAGCCGCCGGTTCGGCGGCATTCGTGGGCGGGCGGCTCAGGGTATCGATCGATCCCTGGTTCGCGCGAATGGTGCTGGCGCCGAGGATCGGTGAATTCCTGGCACGCTACCCCGCACTGTCGCTCGATCTGACCACCAGCAACTATCGCGAAGAGTTGATGAGCGGCGCGGATGTCGCCGTGCGCTTCGGTCCGCCGGACGAATCCTCGCTGATCGCGCGCAAACTGCTGGACGTCCCGGTGCTGACCTGTGCCGCCCCAAGCTATCTCGACCGTCACGGCATTCCAGCCACGCCCCACGACCTGATGCACCACGATTGCATCCTATTCCGCGACCCGCAGACCGGGCGGCCGTTCACCTGGGAATTCCGAGGGGATAACGGGGCCATCGAGATCAAGGCGTCGGGGCGGTTGGTCTTGGACGATCCCTCCGCCGCCGTCGCGGCCGGTCTCGCGGGGCAAGGCATATTCCAGAGCCTTGCCATCGGCTTCGACGAGTGGCTTGAGAGCGGGGCGCTCGCGACGATCCTGGCGGAATGGTCAGACGAGCAGTTTCCGCTTTACGCCTATCATCCGTCACGCCACATGCCGCCTGCAAAAGTGCGCGCTTTTCTGGATTTTGTTCAACGGATCGCGGCGGAGTAGCGCGGGGTATTCTTGCCGCACGGCCCTAGCTGCCGCCGGAAAAAATGCTTGCTGCCTCGCATGATGGTGTTCCATATCGGTCATATGAGCCGGCGGGGAGCCGGTCACCATCGGTCGAGCGGCCGAAATGCAATCGACGCCTCAGCCGCTGGATATCATCGCCTGGTTGGGCCGCTTGAAATTCGGAATTGGCTCTTATCTGCTTTTTCGTGATGACTTGCCAAAATCTTTAGCCGACAGACCACATGCCAACGGAAGTCCAAAGTCTCCCGTACCCAGCCACGTCAGCCTTTGGTCCTGATCTCATCTGACGCCAGGATGTCTACGTGGGCCATTCCCAAGGCGTAAAACCGCTCAGAGAGCGTGACAATGGGCGTCGACCAAACGAGGTCATACAATCCTTGGCGGGTGAAAGTGTGCTGCATCTGGGTTTTGTGCGATTTGGCGGGTATGACGCAACCCAGTCGCAACGCAGCTCAAAGTCAAGCAAGGGCGCATTTACAGCCCTCGAGATCCGAGTCGCTTCCCTGTTAGGGCGCTTTCGTTTCCCTGTTAGGCCGAATAGGGAATTTCCTCCCAAGAGATTGAAACCGCTCCGGGATTTAAGGTCGAATTTGGCTCGGGCGTCAAGAATCGCCGAGAATTCGCTGTGTTCGGCGCCTAACAGGGAAAATCAGACAGAGACTGGTTCGCTAGTGACTGCCAGCACCACCATTATCGCTATTTATCAATAAGTTGTCGTGTTTATTTGCCTCGGTTAGCCAAACCAGGTTGGCGAATCTCCGTCGATCTCGTTGAATTCATTGATTTATAATGGGCTCCCGAGGACTGCCGATCAAACTGCTTTACAACATAGGGCGGCGCGAAAGGAATCGAACTGCCCGCAATGCGCTCGTTCCATCCGTTTCGGCGGGTGCAGTCCTTCGGCGCGAAAGCGGGCTAACTCTCAGCAAATATTTCCGCCGTGCTCCCGGGCTGATCGAGTTTCCAGACACGGGCTATGCAGCGGCGCATCTCGTCAGCCGTGGCGCCGTCTCGGAATTCGGCGAGGCGTACAGCCTTGGCTTCCAACTCCTGTTTCGAAAGGGTGTTGCCGGGATCGCCCTTGGGCGCGTCGACGCGGGCATTGAGCTTGCGGCCGTCAACGGTCGTGACGCTCACCTTGCCGACCCACTGCTTGGGATAAAGCGCGTCGACCTCGGCGTCGAGTTCCATCCGCACCTTCGCGCGGAAACGGGCGACGCGGGTGTCGGCAAGTGCATGGTGTTCGAAAGCATCGAGGTCGGCGACGCCATGAACGGCGATCAGCCCCAAAACCGTGCCCATGGAGAACTTCGCCTGGTGGACGGTTTGCGGAGTGACCACCGCGCCCAGGACATCGATGGCTCCCTGATGGACATGGGTCACCACGCCGGTGATGTCGTCCGGACCGAGTCCTTCGCGGCGCATGAGAGACTGCAGCGCGTCGGCGGCCGGATGGGTGTGCCGGCAGGCGGCATGCCCTGAACGACGTCTCCTCAGTTGCCCAACGGCTGCCGAGCCGGTCCGTCAGGCGGGCCGGATCGGCGTCGCTGGACATGCCGGCAGCCATTCCTTGCGGGCCTTCGAGGATCCGCGCGGCGCCCTTGAAGCCATCGCGCGCCAGACAGGCAGCGAACAGACCGTTGGCGGCCGCTCGCGCGGTATGGAGTTGCTTGGAATCGGCAGCGTCACGCAGAAATTCCCAGAGACCTGCCGCCTGCGTACCGGCCGAGCCGACAGCATGGTTGAGCCCGGCTGCGTCCAACCCGATCAATCTGCCGACCGCCGCGGCTGCTGCCACTGCGCCAGCCGTGCCGGTGGTGTGGAATATCTCGTAGTGCGAGCGTCCGAGGAATTCTCCCACGCGGATGCCCACTTCATAGCCGGCGATGCAGGCAGTCAGGACTTCGCGGCCGGTCTTCCCCTCAGCCTCCGCAACCGCCAAAACGGCCGGAAAGATCACCGCCGCCGGGTGAAAGACCGAGCCGTTGTGAACGTCGTCCTGTTCCACGACATGGGAGGCCGCCGCATTGACCATCGCTGCGAAGTAGGGGCTTGTGCGCCGCCGCGTCGGGATGATGGTGCTTGGGCCGTCCGCCGGCCCCGTGCACGCGCAAAGCCGTCGATCATCTCGACCTGGTGCGCGCCCTTGCCGGCCAGCGCCGAGCCGAGCCAGTCGATCATCAATCCTTGCGCGAAATGAACGACGCGGGGCGGGATTTGTTCGAAGTCGAGTTCGGCAATGAAGGCGCAGAGCCTGGCGGTTGGCCAATCGGCGGTGTCCAGGCTCATCCGTTGCTCCTCCCCTGCATGCCCTTTAGACCAAAGCGGCCCGGCGCAGGACCTGCCTTGCGCGCTCGATGACCGGCCGATCCACCATTTCGCCGTTCACCTGGCTAGCTTCGCCGGACGAGGCTGCGCCGACGATGTCTCGTGCCCATGTGATGTCATTATCGCTCGGGCGAAAGCCACTGCGAATCGGCTCGATCTGCCTCGGGTGGATGGCCATCTTGCCGCCAAAACCCATCTTCATGGCGTGGCGGGCGTCATCCTCGGTGATTTCGGGACTGTTCAGGTCGGTCGTTACGCCGTCGATCGGCGCGGCCCGGCCAGCGGCGCGCGAACGCCAGACGATTTCGTTACGAGCCGCAAGCAGGATCAGCCGATCATGCGCGCAACCAAGATCGAGCGAGAAGTCGACCGAGCCGAAGGCGACGGCAACGACGTTGGGCATGGCCAATATGTCCGGCAAGTTGGCGAGACCGACGGCGCTCTCGACCAGCGCGATGACGGAAACGCTGCGTGCCATGTGCCTGGCCATATCGGCAATGTCTTCCGGACGTTCGGCCTTGGGCAGCATGACGGAGACGCCGTCAAGGCGCCGCACGGCAGCGATGTCCGCCTGGTGCCAAAATGTGCCGGCGGCATTGATGCGGACCACGACCGCGGATTTCAGCGCGGCTGCATGAGCAACGACCGCTTCCCGAGCGCGGTCCTTGTCGCCAGGGGCGACAGCATCCTCGAGGTCTAGAACGACTGCGTCCGCGCCGCTGCTGTCGGCCTTGGCAAACCGTTCCGGACGTGAGCCCGGCACGAATAGCGGCACGACAGGCGTGACGAAGCTCACCACTGCGCCGTGGCTTTCACCGTCACATGGCCGTCGGACGACCGTGCCTCGAGAGCCATGCCGTCCTGGCCTGGGGATGTTGCGCTCAGAAGCAGGCGCTGCGGGCCAGTCGCCGGATGGACGCCGCGGAATGAGAAACGGCGCGGCGACTGACCGACAATGGCGGCGGCGAAGTTCATCAGCAGCGTCGCCTGCAGCGGGCCATGGATGACGAGCCCGGGATAGTGCTCGACCCCCGTGGCATAGGGCGCGTCGTAGTGGATGCGGTGCCCGTTGAACGTCAGCGCGGAATATCGAAAGAGCAGCACGGGATCGATGTCGATCGTGCGCTCGTGCGATGCGGCCAGGGGCGAATTGGCCGGCGGGGCAGGGGACGCAGCAGCGGCTTCGGCGCCGCGATAGACGATGATCTGGTCCTCCTCGATGACCGGACCGGATTCGTTGGCGATGTCGTGCCGGACCGTGACGAAGGTGAGCGGGCCGGTGCGGCCCTGCTTCTCCTCGATGGCGGCCAATGTCGAGCGGCGGCGGATGCGGTCGCCAGAGCGGATCGGCGCCATGAACGCACGTCGCTGGCAGCCCACATGCGACGCGGAAGCGGCACCGGCGGCAGGAAGCCGCCTTTGGCCGGGTGCCCGTCAGGTCCGAGTTCTCGCATGGCGGCAATGTCGGGCGCCAGGCACCAATGCAGTCCGGGCGCGGCCGCGCCCTCGGCAGTCTGCGCCGCGTGGTCCCCAAGCGCGGCGCCAAAGCTGGCCAGCAGGCGCGGGGTCACAACATCCTCGACCTCGTGCGTGCGTCCAACCCATTCCTGCAGTGTGCTTGTGTCCAGGCTCATGAGGGCCTCGTCAGGCGGCGAATTCGGACCGGATCCGGTCCGTATCGGCGCCAAGCGCGGGGACGCTTGGAACCGTTGCAAATCCCTCCGGCCGCCCTGCCGGCTTGGGTACTGCGATGCGCTTGCCGTCCGGCAGTGCCACTTCCGTCCGGCGGAGCGCCTTGTGGTGCGGCAGGTCGCGCATTGCACTGACCCGGCCCCAGGCGATCTGCGCCTCGTCGAGACGGCTTATGGCCTCGTCGCAGTCGATTGCCGCGAAGATCGGTTCGATCTCGGCGTCGAGCGCCGTGCGGTTGGCAACCCGCCAGGTATTGGTGGCGAAGCGTTCGTCGGCGAACAGATCCTGCCTTTGCAGCACGAGCGTGCAGAAGCGCTTCCATTCATTGTTCTGCTGGATGGACACGACCACGCTGCCATCCCGACAGGCATAAGGTCGATACGGGTAGATCGAAGCGTGCGCCAGGCCATATCGCTGCGTCTCGCGGCCCGCATATTCGTAGTGCAGCAGCGGCACGGTCATCCAGTCTGCCATGGCGTCGAACATGGCTACCTCGACAATGCGACCGCGCCCGGTCTTCTCGCGCGCCAGCAAGGCTTCGAGGATTGCTGCATGGGCGTTCATGCCGGTTGCGATGTCGGCGGCGGAAACCCCGATCTTGCTCGGTGTGTCCGGTGTGCCGGTGACGGCGCAGATGCCGCTTTCGGCCTGCACCAGCATGTCGTAGGCGCGCATCGCTGCGTAAGGCGTGTCCTGTCCGTAGCCGACGATGTTGATGGCAATCAGCCGAGGGAATTTTTCCGCGATCGCGTCGGCGGAGAGGCCGAGCCTGTCGGTGGCGCCCGGCGCGAGATTCTGCACGAGAACGTCCGCGTGCGCCACCATCCGGTGCAGCAAAGCCAGGTCGTGCTCGGCTTTCAGGTCGAGCACCGCGCTTTCCTTGCCGCGGTTGAGCCAGACGAAATAGGCCGACATGCCCTCCACGGCAGAATCGTAGTGACGCGCTGTTTCGCCTTCCGGGCGCTCGATCTTCACGACGCGCGCGCCGGCATCGGCAAGGCGGACTGTGCAGAGCGGAGCGGCGACGGCCTGCTCGATCGAAACAACGAACAGACCTTCGAGCGGGCGGGCGCCATCAGACATTGCGCTGCACCCCGGAGCGAGCCAGCACACCAGGCTTCAGCCGCTCGTTCTTGCCGTAATCCTCGGCGGCGTGGAAGAACAGATGCGGCGTGCCGTCGATGCCCTTGAGCCGCATGCGGTAGGCTTCCAGGTAGGCCGTGCGACCATCGTCGCCGACGCGGCCCGGCATATAGGCGACGAAGGGCGGCAGCACGTCGAAGCCTGAGTAGCGCAGCAGGCCATTGTGGATCGGCCACAGCACGGTGAGGATGTCGCCGTCGATGCCATCGGGCGCGTAGGTGTCGGCCGACGTGCCCGTGGTGGCGGCCACCATGGCGAGCTTTCCCTTGAACATGCCGGTGTCGTATTTGCGGCCCGGCAGATAGGCGAAACCGCGCGCGAAGACACGGTCGGCCCAGCCCTTGAGGATTGCGGGCATGCCGAACCACCAGACCGGGAACTGGAACAGCACGAAGTCTGCCCGCTTCACCTTTTCGATCTCGGCGCTGATGTCAGCCGAGAGTGCGCCGGCCTCGTAGGCGGCGGTCTGTTCGCGCGGCAGGCTGAAGAAGTCCGGATCGTTACGCTCGCCCGATACGTCGCCCGGCCCTGCGACAGGATTGAAGCCCATCGCATAGAGGTCGCTGACGACTACATCGTGGCCTGCGCGGGTCAAGGTTTCCACGGCCAGATCCTTCATGGCGCCGTTGAAGGATTTTGCTTCCGGGTGTGCATAGACGATGAGGACGTTCACGGACGACTCCTAGTATGAACGCGGCAGTCCAAGCACGTGCTCGGAAAGGTATGACAGGATGAGGTTGGTCGAGATCGGCGCGACCTGATAGAGACGCGTCTCGCGGAACTTGCGCTCGACATCGTATTCTTCCGCGAAACCGAACCCGCCATAAGTCTGGATGCAGATATTGGCGGCTTCGTTCGAAGCGTCGGCCGCCAGCATCTTGGCCATGTTCGCTTCGGCGCCGGGGTTCTTGCCGGCCTCGTAGAGGCTCAGCGCCTCGCGCACCATCAGTTCGGCCGCGCGCATGTTGGCGTAGGCCCTTGCGATCGGAAACTGGATGCCCTGGTTCTGGCCGATCGCCCGGCCAAACACATGCCGCTCCTTTGCGTAGGTGCTGGCCTTTTCGATGAACCATTTCGCATCGCCGATGCACTCGGCAGCAATCAGGATACGCTCGGCGTTCATGCCCGAGAGGATATAGCGGAATCCCTTTCCCTCTTCGCCGATCAGGTTTTCGGCCGGCACGCGCAGATCGTCGAAGAACACTTCGGTGGTGGCATGGTTCATCATGGTGCGGATCGGCCGGATGGTGAGGCCGTTGCCAACGGCTTCGCGCATGTCGACGATGAGGACGGAGAGGCCGTCGGTCTTCTTCATGCCATTCGTGAGCGGCGTGGTCCGCGCCAGCAGCAGCATCAGATCGGAATGCTCGGCACGGCTGGTCCAGATCTTCTGGCCCTTGACCACGAAATGATCGCCGTCGAGGCGAGCGGTAGTCTTGAGCGCGCCGGTGTCAGTGCCGCTGCTCGGTTCGGTGACGCCGAATGCCTGCAGGCGCAATTCTCCCGCGGCGATCTTCGGCAGGTATCGCTGCTTCTGGGCTTCCGAGCCGTGGCGAAGAAGCGTGCCCATCGTGTACATCTGGGCATGGCAGGCGCCACCATTGCAGCCGGCGCGCTGGATTTCCTCCAGCACGGCAGCGGCGGCCGAAAGCGGCAGGCCCGAGCCACCATATGCCTCCGGGATCAGGATCGAGAGCCAACCGGCCTGCGTCAGCGCTGCGACGAAGTCACCGGGATAGGCCATGTCCCTGTCGAGTGCGCGCCAGTATTCTCCGGGAAAGCGCGTGCACAGCCTGGCGACGGCATCGCGAATGTCCTGATAGGCTTCCATGAGGTTTGTCCGGGTTTTCGTCTTGCTGCGGGCCTCACTATCGCGCCTCCATGCCCTGTCAGCAATGCAGAGCGGACGTGAGCAGATATAACGGAATTCGAATGCTTATGGTGGAGGGCCGAGAAGTTGGCCGACCCAGACGGCCCGCCCGACAAGATCCTTGGCGATGTCCTCTATCGCTTGTCCGGCAAACCGCGCCAGCCGCGAGGCAGGCCGGTCCGCCGGGTAGGCAAGGATCAGGCGGCGCACGGGCACCGGATCGATCAATGGCGCGGCGGTGAGCAGCCCGGCAGTCACGTCGGCATGGATGGGAGCGAGCGGCAGGATCGTCCAGCCATGGCCGTTGCGCACCAGGTCCTTCAGCGCCGAATAGGAGTCCGCTTCGATGCCGACATCGAGCGTGATGCCGGCATCCGTGGCGCAGCGTTCGACGATGATGCGCAGCCCGTGCTTGATGCTGGGCAGCAGCAGGCGCTTGCCGGCGAGCGAGGCGAACGATACGGCGCGCACGGTTGAAAATCCCGCATCCGGCGGTCCGATCAGGAAGAGATTTTCCAGGAGCAGCGGGCGCGAGCGCAGCGAACGCGCCATGCGCGGGTCATAGAGCACCGCGACGTCCACCTCGCCGCGGTGCATCCAGTCCAGCAGATAGCCGGTGTAGGCGCTGACAAGTCTGAGCTTCGCCTTGGGATGGGCCTTGCCGAAGGCGGCCGCCAGCGGCAGCGAAATAATGTCGGCAACGGTGGGCGGCAGGCCGATGGCCACTTCGCCGGTCAGCGGCGCATCGGCGGGCGTGGCCGTGGCGCGGATCTCGTCGATCTCGGCCATCACGCGCATGGCGTGCGCCAGCACCTCCTTGCCCTGCTCGGACAGCACCATGCCGCGTCCATGGCGCAGGAAAAGGGCAAAGCCCAATTCCTCCTCCAGCATGCGCACCTGCCGGCTGAGCGCCGGCTGCGCAATGTGCAGCCGGTCGGCGGCCTTGCTGAGGCTGCCGAGTTCGGCGACGTGGATGAGGGTGCGTAGCTGCGATAACTCCATGAGCTATCGAATACCATTATATCTGATCACTAGAAAGAGACGAAGATTGCATCGGTCAAGCGCGCTAGTCTAATGCCAGTCCAATATCTCGGAGATGCAAGGTGACGGCGAGCATACAAGCAAAACCTCCGGAAGCAGCAGCGCTTGCCGCCGCTCCGACCGTGTCTGAAAGGCAGTGGCCGGATCAGGTCTATGAGGTGCTCAAGGCTGCCGGCATCAGCCACATGTCCTATGTGCCGGATGCCGGTCATACCACATTGATCCGCCTTTTCAGTGAGGATCCCGAAGTCGTCACCAATGTGCTGACGACGGAGGAGGAGGGCATCGCCATCGCAGCAGGCTCCTGGCTCGGTGGCAAGCGGAGCGTCGTGCTCATGCAATCCTCCGGTGTCGGCAATTGCATCAACATGCTGTCGCTTCCCGTGCAGGCGCGCTTCCCCTTGCTCGTCCTGGTGACGATGCGGGGCGAATGGGCCGAGTTCAACCCGTGGCAGGTGCCGATGGGGCAGGCGACGGAGGCGTCGCTGAAGGCGATCGGGCTCAGGGTGCTGCGCGCCGAAACCGGTCCCGACCTGGTGGAGACGGTGGCGCAGGCAGCCTTGATGGCTTTCGACGCCGACCAGCAGATTGCCGTGCTGATCGGGCAGCGGCTGCTCGGCAAGAAGAAGTGGTGAGCGACATGAATTTGCCGACGATGGACCGCCGGGTTGCGGTGAAGAAGCTGCTTGACGCCCGTGACGGAGCCCTGGTCGTGACCGGTCTCGGCTCGCCGAGCTACGACGTGCATGCCGCCGGCGACCGCAACGACAACTACTATCTCTGGGGCGCGATGGGCGGTGCTGCGCTGATCGGCCTCGGGCTTGCCCAGGCCCAGCCCGACAAGCGGGTCATGGTGATCACCGGAGATGGCGAACAGCTCATGGCGTTCGGTTCGCTGGCGACGATCTCGGTGGCGCGGCCGAAAAATCTCGACCTGATCGTGCTCGACAATCAGCATTTCGGCGAGACCGGCATGCAGTCCAGCCATACCGGCAAGGGCATTGGTTTCGACAAGGTCGCGGCCGCTTGCGGTTTTTCGAAGACCGCCGAGCTGCGTACGCTGGAGGAGGTCGACATGCTCTGTGGAGAACTTCGGCGCCCGGCCGACGGTCCGCGCCTTTTCGTGCTGAAAATCACCGCCGAGAACCTGCCGCGCTCGCTGCCGCCGCGCGACGCGGTCGAGGTCAAGAACCGATTTCGCGCCCATCTGGGCTTTGCCACCTGTTGAGGACCGATATGGCGCTGGTCAGTTTCCAGAACACGGTCGGCGGTCGGTTGCAATCGACAGCCGATACATTCGAGAGCCATGATCCGTTCACCGGCAGGCCCTGGGCGCTGATCCCGCGTGGAGGAGTGAGCCAGGTGGACGCCGCCGTGGCGTCCGCGAAGGCAGCATTCCGGTCGAAGGAATGGGCCGGCATCACGCCGACCGCGCGGGGCAAGCTGCTCGTGCGGCTGGCCGATCTGATCGACGAGAACGCAGATCGTATTGCCGCCATCGAGACGCGCGACAATGGTAAGCTGCTCAACGAAATGACGGCACAGCTGCGCTATATCCCGGAATGGTTCCGCTATTTCGGCGGTCTAGCCGACAAGATCGAAGGGTCGGTGCTGCCGATCGACAAGGCTGGCATGTTCGCTTTCACCCGCCACGAGCCGCTGGGTGTCATTGCAGCGATCATGCCCTGGAATTCGCCGCTTTTACTCCTGACATGGAAGCTCGCGCCGCTGCTGGCGGCAGGCAACACTGTCGTCATCAAACCGTCGGAACACGCCTCGGCCTCGACGCTGGAGTTCGTGAAACTGTTTGCGCGGGCAGGCTTCCCGCCCGGCGTGGTCAACACCGTTACCGGCATGCCGCTTGATGTCGGCGCGCCACTCGTCTCTCATCCCGACGTCGCCAAGATCGCCTTCACCGGTGGTGAGCCTGGCGGGATCGCGGTCTATCGGGCGGCTGCCGAACAGCTAAAGACCGTCACGCTGGAGCTCGGCGGCAAATCGGCCAACATCGTCTTCGACGACGCCGATATCGAGAGCGCGGTCAACGGCGCGATCTCAGGCATCTTCGCGGCCAGCGGCCAGACCTGCATCGCGGGTTCGCGGCTGCTGGTACATCGCAAAATCCACGACCGGTTCGTGGAAGGCGTCATAACGCTGGCGGCCAGCGCTCGATTGGGCAATCCGGCGCTGCAAGAGACGCAGGTCGGGCCGATCACCACGCAAGCCCAGCGCGAGAAGGTGCTGTCCTATCTCGGCATCGCGCGCCGCGAGGGTGCGCTTTGCGTGCTGGGCGGCGGCAAGCCGGCCTCGGGTGAATTGGCCGAGGGCTGGTTCGTCGAGCCCACCATCTTCACCGGCGTGAACAACACCATGCGGATCGCGCGTGAGGAGGTGTTCGGGCCGATCCTGTCCGTCATCCCCTTTGACGACGAGGACGAGGCCTTCGCCATTGCCAATGACAGCCCCTATGGGCTGGCGGCGGGAATATGGACCAGCGACATGGGCAGGGCGCTGCGCGGCGCGGCCGCGATGGAAGCGGGGATGGTCTGGATCAATTCATACCGTGCCGTCTCCTACATGGCGCCCTTCGGCGGCTACAAGAGGAGCGGTATCGGGCGCGAAAGCGGGCAGGATGCCATCAATTCCTATCTGCAGACCAAGACGGTGTGGATAGACACCGCCGGCAAGACCGCCAATCCCTTCGTTATCCGCTAGGCTAGGCTTCGGTGGGAGAATCCCCATTCCTAGCCAAGCTCGGCCCATGCTCCCTGAGACGGTGGCCGACTTACAAATGATCGAAGGATTGGACATGAGACAGGCAGGCAAGGTGGCGGTTGTCACAGGCGCGGCGCGCGGCATCGGACGCGCTTGCGCGGAACGCTTTTTGGCCGAAGGCGCGAAGCTCGTGCTCGGCGACATCGATGCCGTGGAGCTAAAGAAATGTGCCGCTGAAATCGGTACCACCGACAGCGTCCTGGCGGTCGTTACGGATGTCAGCAAGAAGGACCAGGTCGATGGGCTGATTGCAGCGGCGGTGGCGAAGTTCGGCCGTGTCGACATCATGGTCAACAATGCCGGCATCGCTCCGGTCCAGGACTTTCTCGACATCAGCGAGGCGGACTACGACAGGGTTCTCGGCGTCAATCTCAAAGGTGCGTTCATGGGCACCCAGGCCGCAGCCCGCCAGATGATCGCGCAAGGTGGAGGTGGCGTCATCATCAACATGTCGTCGATCAATTCGGGCCTCGCCAACCCACGTGTCGCCACCTACGCGATTTCCAAGGGCGGCATGAACCAGGTCACCAGCACCGCGGCCGTCGCCTTCGCCCCCCACGGCATCCGTGTGGTCGGTGTCGGGCCGGGCACTATCGCCACGGACATGGTCATGGACGGGACATTCATCGACTCGGAAGAAATGAGACGGGCAGTCCTTTCGCGTACACCGCTCGGGCGCCTCGGCACGGCAGCCGAGATCGCCTCGGTCGTGGCGTTCCTGGCCAGCGACGACGCTTCCTACATCACCGGCGAGACGATCTACCCCGACGGAGGGCGCCGGGTTCTGAACTATACGGTCCCGATCAAGGAGTGAGAAAATGGGTAACTTCGACAAGTTGCATCACATCTGCATCGTCGTGCACGATATCGACAAGGCGCAGGCCTACTATGACTCCATAGGCATCGGGCCATGGGAGTCCTATCCGCCGCTGGCCGAATACGAAGAACTGCAGGTCCCAAGCCCCGAGGGTTTCAAGGCGATGCAATACCGGATTTGCAACTTGCCGAACGTTCAGCTGCAGCTGTGCCAGCCGAACGGCGATCCTTCACCGCAGCGAATTCATCTCGACAGCAAGGGTGAAGGCGTCTTCCATATCGGCTTCGAGGTTCGTGATGCGGACGCAGCCGAAACCAAGGCGAAAACCGACGGACTTGCCGTGCTGATGCGCGGGCGCCGGGAAAACCGCACCGGCTTCACTTATTACGACACAGCCGACAAGGCAGGCGTGATCCTGCTGACCCGGGCAACCAATCTGCCCGGCAAATGATCTTCGCGCAAAGGATTGGGAGTGGACAAGGAGACGGGGCGACTGATCAGCTTCCCCGCAATTCCTGAAGCCGGTCGACCAGGAATTTACCGCTGGTGATGATATGCATTTCCAACAGGCCGACGGCGCGCAGCGTATCCTTGGCTTCGCACAGGTCGATGAGTTGCCAGTGGTCGCGGTCGGACTGGGCCTGGATCTCGGTGAGCGTCACCATCATGCGCGTGTAGCGTTCCAGCTGCTGATAGATGCGCCCGACCAGTTCGATGGTCGCCTTGCGGCCGGACGGCTGGTAGAGCGCGGCGTGGAAGTTCCAGTTGAGCTGGTTCGAGTACTCGCCGGTCTTGCCCTGCTCCTGGTGCTGCTTTGCGCGCTCGCGGGCCAGCGCGAGGTCGGCCTCCGTCATCCTTGGAATGGCGAGGGCCAGTAGCCATGTTTCGATCCGGGCCCGCAATTCGTAGAGCTCGAGGATCTCGTCCAGGGAAATGGAGGTGACGACGGCGCCCTTGTGGGAAACCAGCGTGACGAAGCCTTCCGAATGAAGCTGATGCAGCGCCTCTCGCACCGGAATTCGGCTGACGCCGAACTCGGTGGCCAGATGCTCCTGCCGCAGCTGAAAGTTGGCCTCGTATTCGCCGATCAGGATCTTCTGCCTGATGGCATCGGCGACCTGGGTCGAGATGGTTTTCTTCTGTACGAGCATGAATCAGCCTGAGGCGGCCGCCGTGTTTGTTGACTGGCGCCGTGTTGATTGAAGAAGTGGACGCATAGCACCGTTGTCACTGCGATGCCATGTCGCCCGTTTCGCTTCAGTAGACATGTTCCTCGATAGGTTGATTGCCAGCGATCCGTTCGTAGCGGAAGGCCGACAGGTCGACAGAGCGGTACTCGCCATAGGCAATGAGATCACTGACGCCCGACCCGGTCGCCGCTGCATGCATCATGCCGTGGCCGCTGAAGCCGGTGGCCAGGACAAAGTTCGAAACCTCGGGATGCCGGCCGATGATGCCGCTGTGGTCGAAGGTGTTGTATTCGTAGAGCCCCGCCCAGGCGCGCAGCATGCGCAATTGTTCGAAGCCGGGCACGCGATGGGCGAGCGCCGGCCAGATCAACTCGTCGAACAGGTCGTAATCCACATCCAGGCCAAAATCGTCCGGCTCGTTCTCGCGCACCGGCGGAATACCGCACAGGAAGAGCTGGCCTTCCGGCCGCAGCCAGAAGCCGCTCGTGTCGAAGACGAAGGGGCAGTTTTCGATCCTTGCCGGCGTTTCGAAGACGAAGACGCAGCGCTTGCTTGGGACAACCGGCAGTTCGGCGCCGGCCATCCTGGCAACGCCCGCGCTCCATGGTCCGGCCGCGTTGATCACCGTGCCGGCGGCAAGCCGATCGCCATTGTCGAGCACCACTTCGCCGACCTTTTGGGGAGACGCCATGGTCAGTCCGGTCACCGTCGCGGCAAGATAGTTCACGCCCTGTGTGCGCGCCTTTCGGCGGAAGGCCTGCATCAGGCCGGGGCCGTCGAACCAGCCTTCGCTGCCAAGGCCGAGCGAGCCAAGGGCGAGATCGTCCGTGTTGAGCCACGGGAAGCGTCGTGCCAGATCGACCTGCTCGATCAGTTCGGCGTCGACGCCCATGCCGCGCTGAACGCGGTTCTTGGCACGTTGCGCGTCTGCCCGCTCGGGCGTCGCCAGCACGAGGTAACCGGGCTCATGCAGGCCGATGTCGGCCAACTCGTCGCCGATGGCAAGCCGCGTCTTTACCTGGCGCAGGAAGTCGATGCTGAACTTCGACATGGCGATGTTCGGCGCCGTGCCGAACTGCTGGCGGATGGCGCTGGTCGACAAGGAAGACGAGGAGGCCGTGTAGTAGGGGTCCCGCTCGATCACCGCAATACTGCCATCGAAATCTGGATTGGCTGACAGGAAATAGGCGATCGAGCTGCCGACAACGCCGCCGCCGACGATCACCACATCATAGTTTGTGCCCATTCCAATCGTGTTCCCTATCTCGAATGTCATACGCGGCGATGAAGGATTGGATACTTTCCTCTATCGACCCACCACTGGAATGAGACATAACCCGGTCTTCGACGCAGAAAAAGGGGTTTGACGCGAAAATAAGAATACATTATCCAATTTGTACCAGATATAACCTGCCCGGCAACGTCGCGGCAGCCATGCCGAGGATTTCCCGTGGCCCTCATCGCTCCCCGTCTCGACGTCATCAAGCCAAGCCCCAGCATGGCGGTCACCGCGCGGGCAATCGAAATGCGCTCGGCCGGCATCGACGTCATCAGCCTGAGCGCCGGCGAGCCGGATTTTCCAACGCCTCCGCACATCGTCGAGGCGGCCTACGAGGCGATGCGCAGGGGTGAAACGCGCTATACGGCGGTCGACGGCACCGCCGCGCTGAAGAAGGCGGTGGCCGGGAAATTCAGGCGCGAGAACGGCCTCGACTACAAGCCTTCGCAAATCAGCGTCGCGGGTGGCGCAAAGCAGATCATCTACAACGCCCTGCTGGCAACGCTGGCCCCCGGCGACGAGGTGGTTGTCCCAGCGCCCTATTGGGTTTCCTACACCGACATCGTCCTGCTCGGCGAAGGCAAGCCCGTGGTCGTTCCCTGCACGGAGGCGCAGGGCTTCAAACTGACACCGCAAGCCCTGCGAGCCGCGATCACCGGGCGCACCAAATGGCTGCTGCTCAACACGCCTTCCAACCCGACAGGCGCCGTCTACAGCCCCGACGAACTTGCCGGCCTGGCCGGGGTGTTGCTCGATCACCCGCATGTGCACGTCCTGACCGACGACATCTACGAGCATATCCTGTTCGATGGACGTACCTTCCATACCATCGCCGGCGTCGAGCCGAGGCTGAAGGACCGTACGCTGACAGTGAATGGCGTGTCGAAGGCCTATGCCATGACCGGCTGGCGGATCGGCTATGCCGGCGGGCCGGAACCGCTGATCCGCGCCATGGCCACCGTGCAGAGCCAAAGCACGTCGAACCCGTCATCCATCTCGCAGGCCGCGACCATTGCCGCACTGGAAGGTCCCCAGGACTTTCTTCGCCCGCGGGCGCTCGAATTCCAGGCCCGGCGCGACCGCGCGCTGGAGCTGCTGCGCAAGATTCCCGACCTTACCTGCCAGACGCCCGAGGGCGCCTTCTATCTCTATCCCAATTGCTCGGCCCTGATCGGCCGTCGTCGCCCCGACGGCACTCCCATCGGCAGCGACGACGACTTCTCGCTTTACCTGCTCGATCAGGCGCGGGTCGCGGTGGTGCAGGGCTCAGCCTACGGTCTGTCGCCGCATTTCCGCATTTCCATAGCCACGTCGATGGACCTGATCGAAAAAGCGATCGGGCGTATCGCCGAGGCCGTCGAAGCGCTGCGCTAGTGCCGACGATGGATCTCGACTTCGTCCAGAAGCTGATCGAATTTGTCTCGCGTTCGCCCGTTGCCGAACTCGAGATCGAGCGCGATGGCGTTCGCATCCGCATGTCCAGGCAGGGGGTGCTGGCGCAATCCGCGTCGCAAGCGCAATCTGCGTCACAGTCGGGGCCAGCCACCGAGCCTGCCATCTTCACAAATCCGGCTTCGACATCTCCGCCCATCGCACGCTATTCGATCCGCGCGCCGCTGACGGGCGTGTTCTACCGCTCCGGCACCGAAGGTGAACCGCCGCTCGCTTCGGTTGGCGATGTGGTCGTGGAAGGGCAGAAGGTTGGTGTCCTCGAAGCCATGAAGACGTTCAATGTCGTGGAATCCGATCGCGCTGGGCGGATCGTCCAGATCGCGTTCGACGACCATGCCGCGGTGCAGTCCGGCGATGTGCTGTTCGTTCTCGAAGATTTGGGCTAGCGGCGATGTTCGACACCGTCCTTATCGCCAACCGCGGTGAAATCGCGCTGCGCATCCTGCGCGCCTGCCGCGATCTCGGATTGAAGACGGTGGCGGCGCACTCGGAAGCGGATGCGAGCCTTCGTCATGTTGCGCTGGCGGACAGGGCGATCTGCATCGGGCCGGCTGCCGCGACGGAGAGCTATCTCAATATCGCCGAGATCATCGCGGCCGCGCAACTCACCGGCGCGGGCGCGATCCATCCGGGCTACGGCTTCCTCTCGGAAAACGCCGCCTTCGCCGAGGCTGTCGAGAATGCCGGCCTTGCCTTCATCGGGCCGTCGGCGGCGGCGATCCGCACCATGGGCGACAAGGTCTCCGCCAAGCGCACGATGATCGCCGCCGGCGTTCCCTGCGTTGCGGGCTCGGAGGGGGCGCTGCCGCAGGACGAGCAGGCAGTGCGCGCCATTGCCGAGGCCATCGGCTATCCGGTCATCGTCAAGGCAGCGGGCGGCGGCGGCGGGCGCGGCATGCGCATCGTGCGCGAGCAGCACGCCCTGATGGAAGCCGTTTCAATGGCGGTGAAAGAGGCGAACCGGGCCTTCGGCAACCCGCAAGTCTATCTGGAGAAATTCCTCGAGCATCCGCGCCATATCGAGATCCAGATTCTGGCGGACAAGCATGGTAGGGCGGTCTGGCTCGGCGAGCGGGATTGCTCCATGCAGCGCCGCCACCAGAAGATCATCGAGGAGGCGCCGGCGCCCGGCATCGCCCGCGAGGCGATTGCCGAGATCGGCGAGCTGTGTGCCCACGCATGCCTGACCATCGGCTATACAGGCGCGGGCACCTTCGAATTCCTCTACGAGGACGGGCGCTTCTCTTTCATCGAGATGAACACCCGCGTGCAGGTGGAGCATCCCGTCACGGAACTCGTCACCGGCATCGATATCGTGCGCGAGCAGATCCGCATCGCCCGGGGCGAACCCCTGTCGTTCAGCCAGGAAGACATCCGCATCCAGGGCCACGCCGTCGAATGCCGCATCAACGCTGAAGATCCATACAGCTTTCGCCCGCATCCGGGCCGGGTCGAGCGCTGGACGCCGCCCGGAGGTCCCGGAATCCGCGTCGAATCGCATCTCTACTCCGGCTACACCGTCCCGCCGCACTACGATTCATTGGTGGCCAAGCTGCTGGCGCATGGCGTGACGCGAGCCGAGGCGATCCGGCGCATGAGCGGCGCGCTGGGCGAGATGGAGGCCCTCGGCATCGCCACCAACGCGCCGCTGCACGGCCTCCTGATGGACGAGCCCGGCTTCGCTGCCGGCGGCTTCGATATCCATCATCTCGAACGTCTCATTGAAGGCGGTCTGCTCCAGGGACGAGGCGGCGATGACGGTTGAGGAGATCGAAAGGCTGGCCGCCTGGTGCGCTAGCGCCGGCATCGGCGAGATCGAAGTGTCGGAGGCCGGGTTTTCGTTGCGCCTGCACATGCAATCCGTTGTTGCCTCGACACCCCCGGTCGAAGCCCCGAAGGCCGAAACGGTCTTCAAGGGCGTGCGCGCGCCCGGCGTCGGCGTGTTCCGTCTCGATCACCCAACGACCGGTCGTCCGATCGCCGAACCTGGCCAGACGGTTCGCAAGGGCGAGACGGTCGGCGTCCTGCAGGTCGGCCCATGCCTGAAGGCAATCGTTGCGCCGGCAGACGGTGTGCTGGGTGCGGCGCTGATCGAGGACGGAGCGGTCGTCGGCTACGGCACGCCGCTCTACGAGCTGGTGTGAAGCAAGGCGATGGTTCGAACCACTGAGGAAAGCGCCATGGCGGCCCAAGGATTGCAGGTCGATATCAATTCCGACATGGGCGAGGGTTTTGGAGCCTACAGGCTCGGCGACGATGCGGCGATCCTCGACATCGTCAGTTCAGCCAATGTGGCCTGCGGCTTTCACGCCGGCGACCCTGAAATCATGGCGGCCACGTTCTCGATGGCGCGCGACAAGGGCGTTGCCGTTGGCGCGCATCCGAGCTTCGCCGATCTGTGGGGGTTCGGACGCCGCATCATCCCGCATTCCATGGAGGAGATCGAAAGGCTGGTCGCCTACCAGATCGGCGCGGCGCAGGCGCTTTCCGCCTATGCCGGCCACCCGATCCGCTATGTGAAGGCGCATGGCGCGCTGGGCAACCTTACCCAGACCGACCGTGGCGTTGCCGAAGCGGTGACGCGCGCGGTCAAGGCCGTCGATCCCGGCCTGATCTGCCTGGCCATTGCGCTCGGCTTCCAGGACAGGATCGCGCGCGACGCGGGCCTGACGGTCAGGTCCGAAATCTTTGCCGACCGCGCCTATACGGAGGAAGGCTTTCTTGTCTCGCGCAAGCTGGAAGGCGCTGTCATCCACGACGCCGAGAAGGCGGCAGAACGGGTCGTGCGGATGGTCAAGCAAGGCGCCATCGAGACGCTTTCCGGGCAGATGCTGCAGACGCCGATCGATTCGATCTGCGTCCACAGCGACACGCCGGCAGCCGTCGCCATCGCCGCGCGCGTTCGGCGACGGCTGGAGGCGAGCGGCGTCAGGGTCAGAGCGTTCGCGGCCTGAGCACGGCCGCGTCCGTTTCAGAACCAGACGTCGCTGAGGCGATGCCCGCGTGGATAAGGGTCTGTCGGGTCGAGGCCATATTGGCCGATGCTGGTGATCCAGGCTTGTCCGGCGATGGTGACCACGACAGCGTCGCGATCGCCGAGGCGCGTATTGGCGATCACGCGGGAATCGAAATGGGTCCCGATGATCGATCTGTTGCGGAACAGCTCGCCCTTGGCGATCTGCCCCTTTGCCGACATTACCGCCAGCCGCCCGGTGGTGCCGGTGCCTGTCGGCGAGCGGTCGAGCCTGCCATGCAGGCACACCGTGCCGTTGACGCTTTCCACGCGCCCGTCGACGCGCTCGATCGGACCTTCGAAAATCACGTTGGACACGTCGCGGATCTTCGGGTTCTCCGGATGCACGACCTCGAGCTGTTCGTTGACCGCCTTCTTGATGCGTTGGCCCATCAGCGACATCTGGTGGGCCTCGTCGGGTGTTATGGAAAAGCCGAGTGCGCGCGCATTGACATGGGCGAAAGTCATGCCTCCATAGGAGGTGTCGACGGTGATCGTGCCGAGCCCTTCCACCTCGACATGCGTGTCGAGGTGGAGTGCAAAAGCCGGTACATTGGTGAACTCCACCTGCTTCACCTTGCCGTTCTCGCAGAGACAGCGCACCTCGATCATGCCGGCTGGCGCTTCCATGCGCAGCAATGTCTCAGGCTCCTTCATCGGCACCATCCCCGTTTCCAGCGCCACTGTGGCGACGCAGATGGTGTTTGAGCCAGACATGGGCGGGTATTCCGTGCTTTCAATTATGACGTAGCCGAGATCCGCCGAGGGATCGCAAGGCGGCAGGATGATGTTGCCGTTGACGTAGGGCGCACCGCGCGGCTCGAACAAGAGCAGCCCACGAATGTCGTCCATATGCGCTTCGAGATACTCCTTCTTTTCGAACATGGTCTTGCCCGGAACGTCCTTGACGCCTCCGGTGATCACGTTGCCGACTTCGCCCTCGGCATGGCAGCCGACGACCGTGAATGTTTTCGTCCAGCGCATTTTTCTCCTCCTGTGATTGGTCTTGGCCCTGGCGATACCGATTCAGACCGCGTCGAGCCCCCGTTCGAGAAAACGATCGAGTTGTTCCATTTCCTGGTGCGATAGGACGATACCGTCGCGCTCCGACGTCTCGCGGGCTAGGAACCGCCTTTGCGAGGGCAGGCGCGCACCCTGGCCCAAGATCGCCTCGAACAGCGCTTCAGCACGGCCCAGCGGATTGCCGGGCCGGCCGGCGGCGAAGGCTTTCGGCGAGAAAGCGATGACCAACTCTCCGTGCGACGGATAAAGCGTCGTGGTGCCAAGCAGCTCGAGCGCCTCGGGGCTGGTCAGGTCGCCGATCATGATCCCGGCGAGCAGTTCGATCATCGTCGCGATGGCGGAGCCTTTGTGCCCGCCGAAGGGAAGCATGGCGCCCGCCAGGGCAGCTTCGGGATCGGTCGTTGGCCTGCCGTCAGAATCCATGGCCCAGCCTTCCGGCAGCTTCTTGCCTGCCCGGCGGTGGAGCTCGATCTCGCCGCGCGCGGCAACCGAGGTCGCGAAGTCGAAAACGTAGGGAGGCTGCTCTTCTCGCGGCCAGCCAAAGGCAAAAGGATTGGTGCCCAGCAACGGTCCGTTGCCACCGGTCGGAGCGACGGTGGCATAGCTCGGGCACATGGCCAGGCCGGTCAGGCCTGCCTGTGTCAAAGCTTCGACCTCCACCCAAAGGGCGGAAAAATGCACCGCATCGTTGATCGCGAGTGCGGCAATGCCGCACGACCGTGCCCGCTCGATCAGCACCGGCAGACCCAGTTCGAAGGCTGGGTTGGCGAAACCATGCTTCGCATCCACTTTGACGAGGGCGGGAGCGTCTTGCGGCAACAACTCGGGCAGCGCGTCCGGTTTTACCTTCCCGGCCTTGATTGTCCGTAGGGCGCCCTCGATCCGGTAGATGCCATGCGACTTGCAGGCATCGCGTTCCGCCGCGACGATGACCCTTGTAATGGCGCTGGCCTGAATGGGGTTCAGTCCGGCCTTGCGGAAAATTGCATCGACGCGCTCATGCAGGGCATCGATGGTGATCGTGGTGTTGGTCATTTCTGGCCTTCGGGTTTGGCTGCGCGCTAACGCTGCCTTTAAAAATCCAGACCACCGGCAAAGGCTTTTAGATCCTGTGCAAGCAAAGCGGGCTGCTCGAGGGCTGCGAAATGACCACCGCGCGGCATCGCTGTCCACTGGCGGATGTCCTTGAAGACGCGCTCGACCCAACTCCTTGGCGGCATCGGCAATTCCTTGGGAAACAAAGCCACGGCAAGCGGGACGTTGATCGCCGTGCCGGGCGCGAATGCAAGCGGACGGGCGCGCGTTTCCCAATAGAGCCGCATCGACGAAGCGACGGTCCGGGTGAACCAGTAGAGCGAGATGTTGGCGAGCATGTCGTCGCGCGAAAAAGCGGCGTTGGCCAGATCGCCATCGCAATCGCTCCAGTCGCGGAATTTTTCGATCATCCACGCTGCCAGTCCGACCGGTGAATCCGTCAGTCCATAGGCAAGCGTTTGCGGGCGCGTCGCTTGAATATGAGCATAGGCGCCATGAAGATCCGCCCATCCGGCTTTCCGTTCCAGGAAGGCGCGTTCTTCCAAGCTCAGGTCGCCATCCGGGCCTGGATCGTGAGGAGGTGAGTATGAGCCGGGGATGAAGTTCAGATGCACGCCGGCGAGACTGTCTGGATACGCGTGCGCCAGGCAGGTCGACACGCTGGCGCCCAGATCGCCACCTTGCGCGAGATATCGTTTGTAGCCGAGACGGCTCATCAACGCGGCCCAAAGGTCGGCGACGGTGAACAGGTTGAGACCACGCCTGGTCGGTCGGCTTGAAAAGCCATAGCCGGGAATCGAGGGGGCCACGACGTTGAAGGCGTCCTCCTGTCTTCCGCCATGCGAAAGCGGATCGGTCAGAAGCGGGATCAGCCTGTGAAATTCGAAGACGCTGCCTGGCCAGCCATGGGTGAGTATGACCGTTCTGTTGGTCGCTACAGCGGCGCGCGCATGGATGAAATGGATGGTTTCGCCGCCGATATCCGTCTGGTAGTGCGGATGGATGTTCCAGGCGGCTTCCTGCTTGCGCCAGTCGAAGCCGGTGCGCCAGTGCTGCATTAGTCGGCGCAGTTGCTCGTGCTCCGTTCCCTGCGCCCAGCCTATTGACTCCAACTGGTCCGGCTCGCGCCAGGTCGAGATGCGCTTCTTCAAATCGTCGATTTCAGACTGGGCAATCTCGATGGTGAAGGGGCGAATTTTCATGGAGTCCTCTGCTCGCCGGCCATAAGGTTTCGGGCGGCGATAAAGTCGTGACTTTGCTGCCGGTTCGCGCGAAGCGCTTCCGTCGACGCTTCTATCGAGACCGCTGAGAAACGCAGGCGCGCGCCGACCGGCGCTTGCGCCAGCCGCCAGAGGTCGGCTTCGATCACCGTAGCGATCTTCGGATAGCCGCCGCAAGTGTTGGCATCGGCAAGTTGGATGATCGGTTGGCCGGACGGCGGCACCTGGACTGTGCCTGGTACGATGCCGTGCGAGAGCAATTCGAGCGGTGAGAGGAGCGAAAGCGTCTCTCCAGCAATGCGATATCCCATGCGGTTGGCGTCGTTGGTGATGCGCCATTCGCTGCCGGTGAAAGCCGCCTGGGCCTCCGGCGTGAAGGCGTCGAACTCGGCGGCCGGCAGAACCCGCAATTCGATTGCCGAGGCCAAGGCGTCCGCCGCGCCTCGTCGCTCCTCCAGCGCTGCGCCGATGCCGCCCGCGGGAAGGCGGCATTGCGCAGGTTTGAGCGCAAGCCGGTCACCGCGCGACAGGCCGCGTCCAGCGAACCCGCCGAAACCGCCTTTCACATCCGTCGCGCGCGACCCCATGACGGGCGGCAGATCGATCCCGCCGGCAAAGGCGATGTAGGAACGAGCACCGGCGCGCGGTGCCTCGAGGACAAGGGTCTCGCCTGCGCGGATCGTCATGGCCCACCAGGGCGGGCAGGGCCGGTCGCCGATGCTGACGGCGCAATCAGCGCCGGTGATGGCGACGGCGGTGTCGATATGCGCGCGCAGCCGGAACGGATGAAGCGTGACCTCGATCCCGGCGGCCGAAGGATCATTGCCCAGCATGAGATTGGCGATCGCCAGTGCCTGCTTGTCCATGGCGCCGCCATGGCTGACCCCCAGCGCCAGATGACCGGGCCGGCCGAGATCCTGGACCGTGTTCGGCAGGCCGGTGGTGAGGATCTCGATCATGCCTCGATCCCTGCAATTGCGAAGCGAATCTTGTCTCCGGGCCTGAGCAGCACGGGCAATTCCGCTTCGGCCTTGAACAGCTTCACGTCGGTATGGCCGATGATGTGCCAGCCGGACGGCGCGGTCATCGGCATGATACCCGCCTGCGCGCCACCAATGATGACGGCGCCCTCAGCGACTTTGAGGCGAGGCGTGCTGCGCCTTGCCCAGGCAAGCAGCGGGTCGAGACCGGATAGATAGGGAAAACCCGGCATGGCGCCGATGGCGGCGACGGTGTAGCGGGCCGCCGCGTGGCGCCTGACGGTCTCGTCGACAGACAGGCCGCAATGCGCGGCCCAGCCGGTGAGATCCTCGCCGCGCGCGCCGCCGTAGTGAACGGGAATCGTATGATGCGTGCCGGTCACCGGGTGGGCATCGGTGGCGGACCAGAGCGACATCAGTTGATCTCCGACGCTGTGGGCGTCTGTGGCGAGCGGGTCAAACACCACCAGCAGGTTGTTCATGCCGGGAACGGCCTCGCGCACCCCTTCGAGGCTCAGCGCGGCATTCGCTACCGCCCAGACCAGTTCCTGGGTGGCATCGTTGAAAGCCCCCTGCGTTCCATCGAGCAGCAGCGCGCCCGATCCCGCAAGACTGATGTGGGGCGAACCGACAACCATGAGCGGTCAGTCCTTCACCGGCACCGTATAATTCAGGATCAGACGGCCGCCGTCCGGATAGATGGTCTGGCCGACAATGTAGGAAGCGTCGTCGCTGGCCAGGAAGGAAGCGACGCTGGCAATCTCCGATGGCTCGCCACAGCGGCCGCTCGGCGTGCGCGACAGGATAGTCTTGCGCTGCGCTTCGCTGACCATGACCGAGCTCTTGACCATGTCGGTCAGGATGGTGCCGGGGCCGATGGCATTGACGCGGATATTGTGCGGGATCAGTCCGACAGCCATCACCGCCGTCAATTGCTTGATGCCGCCCTTCGACACGGCATAGGCGACGGAATTGGGAATGGCCAGAATGGCATTGATCGATGACATGTTGATAATCGAGCCGCCGCGTCCCTGCGCGATCATGGCTCGTGCCGCGGCCTGTCCGAGCAGGAAGGGCGCCTTGAGATTGATCCGCTGAACCAGGTCGAAGGCTTCCTCGGGGAAGTCGACGAAATCGTCCAGATGGATGATGCCGGCATTGTTGATGAGGACGTCGACGCCGCCGAATCGCTCCGTGGCCTTGGCAACAATATCGGCTGCCATTTCCTGCGTGCATTCGGAGAGATCCGCCGATAGCCAGGCGGCACGCTCGCCAAGACGTTCGGCATGCTCGCGCCCGCGATCGGCCTGTATGTCGACAAGCACCACCTTGGCGCCATCGGCATGAAAGCGCTCGGCGCAGGCAAGGCCCAGGCCTTGTGCCGCCCCGGTGACGATCACGACTTTTCCTGCGTGCTTCACAACCCAATCCCTTTTTCACAATTACGCATTTATGGATATGTTATCCAATCTATCTTGAACTTCGACGCCATTGCAAGCCCCGGACAGGTGGATCTGTTGGGTCGCTCCTGCAGCCGTTCGCCATTCTCAAGCCACTTCTGCTTTTTTCTGCCGACCATCGCAAGGTTGGTTGACTCGACCGAATTAAGTGTGATTGGATACTATATTCAGAAAGTGCCGATGAGGAGGATTGTAGGCGATGGCGGATGGATCTCAGGAAAGCGAACTGATCGACGCGTTCCGCGCCCTTGCGACGCCGTTGATCAGCGACAATCTCGCTCGTGTCCCCGGGGCTGTCGGGTTGCGGCCGTTTCATCGGGTCAGCGGCGTCATGGCGGGGAGGGCGCTGACGGTCAGGACCCGCCCCGGCGACAACCAGTTTATCCATCGTGCGCTCGATCTGCTGCAGCCCGGCGACGTCATTGTCGTCGACGGCGGTGGCTATGAGGGGCGCGCGCTGGTCGGCGAAATCATGACAAGTGTCGCGGCTTCGCGCGGCGCCGCAGGCATTGTCATCGACGGCGCCATTCGCGATGCCGGTGCCATCGGCCGCAATCCGTTCCCATGTTTCGCGCGGTCGGCCATCCATCTCGGACCTTACAAGGATGGTCCGGGAGCCATAAATGTTCCCGTCTGCATAGGCGGCATGGTCGTCGGTCCTGGCGACATCGTCGTCGGCGACGAGGATGGCGTCGTGGCATTTTCAATCGACGGTGCCGCGGCCTTGCTGGCGGCCGTCCGGGCGCAGGAAGCCCGCGAGGCCGAGATCATGCAGAGCATCCAGGAGAACCGTTATCAGGGAGCCTATGCCCGGGCTTCAAGCGGCAGTCACTGATCTGCCGGGTCAGTCCTTGCCGGTGACAATCGTGTGGCCGGCTGGCGATCCTGCTCAACATAACCGCTCCGCAGCTAACCGAGGGGCGAAACAATGCATTTCGGGCACGCCGCCTGGATGCACCAACAGGGGAAAATGGAGAGAATTGATGGTTGTTTCCTTCAAGAGGCTAGCTTGCGCCACCGCCCTTGCCGGGCTGGCTCTGACCACGATGGCCGCGGCTGCCGACATCAAGATCGGCATCGTGGCCCCCATGACCGGCCAACTGGCCAGTGAAGGGCAGGATATGGAGAACGCCGTGAAGATGGCGATCGATGCCGTCAACGCCAAGGGCGGCGTAAACGGCGACAAGATCACTATCACCACCGCCGACGACGCCTGCGATCCGCAACAGGCGGTGACCGCAGGCAGCAAGCTTGTCTCGGAAGGCGTGACCGCCATCGTCGGCGGCTACTGCTCGGGCGCCGTCTTGCCGACATTAAAGATCTATGGTGACGCCGGCATTCCGTTCGTCATCATCGGAGCGAACTCGACCAAGCTGGTCGCCGCCAATCAGGGCAATGCCTTCCTCGCCAATTCGACCGGCGACATGCAGGCGACGACAGCCGTCGAACTCTTCAAGAAGAATGGCTACAAGAAGTTCGCGTTCGTGGACGAAGGCGATGCCTATTCGTCCGACCTGGCCAAGTTGACCGCCGAAGCTTTCAAGAGCGCTGGCGGCGAAATTGCCGCCAAGGAGACCACCACGGCCGGCGAGCAGGACTATTCGGCGGTCGTCACCAAGATCAAGTCGAGCGGCGCCGATGCTGTCTTCTGGACCGCCTACCATGCCGGTGGCGCTCTGCTCACCAAGCAGCTCCGGCAGGCCGGGTTCCAGGGCGGCATCGTGCTGGGCGACGGCAACAATTCACCGGAATATCTGGAGATCGCCGGGTCGGCCGGTGAGGGCGTGTACCTGTTGTCTCCGCCGACTGTCGACCTCTTGTCCGGCGCCGCCGACTTCAAGGCCAAGTACAAGGAAACCTATGGCCGCGACGCCGGCGCCTATGCGGCGCTCTCCCACGATGTGGGCGACCTGATCGTCGATGCGATCACGCGGGCCAAGTCGGCGGATCAGAAAGCGATCATCGAGGCGCTCAAGGCGAGCGATTTCAAGGGCCTCGCCGGTGAAATCAAGTTCACCGACAAGAACACGCTCCAGACCTCGAACTTCCGCCCGGTGATTGCAAAGGGCGGCAAGTGGGTGGCTGTCGAATAAAGGCCAACCGGATTGATGCCGAGGCAGGCCTTGTGGCGGCCTCGGCGTCACCGCCGATTGTCTGGTGCGCCGACGCTGCGCCCAGACAAGACTTTTTCAATTCTGCCCTGGAGCATCAATGACGCTCGACCTGCTTATTCAGCAACTGGTGAACGGTCTTATCGTCGGCTCGTTCTATGCCCTGATCGCGCTTGGCTACAGCATGGTCTTCGGCGTCATCAAGCTCCTGAATTTCGCCCATGGCGACATCTACATGAACGGCGCCTTCGTCGGCCTCATCGTGTTCTCCTTTGTCGGCATATGGGTCGGCAATGGCTGGCTGGGCGTGGTCTGCGCCCTGCTTGTGTCGATGCTGGCTGTCGGCTTGCTCGGCGTCATCATTGAACGCTTCGCCTATCGGCCGATGCGCAATGCGCCGCGCCTCTCCATCCTCATCACGGCGCTTGGTGCCTCGATGGTGTTGAACGGCACGGCACTCGCCCTGACCGGCGGGCGGCATTACGCCTTCAACACCGACCTCGGTTTTGCCGGTGTCGACATTTCCACCGTTCATATCACCTACACGCAGATGATTCTGGTGGCTGCCTCCATTGCTCTTATGGCAGGCATGCAGGCCTTTGTCTCCCGCACCATGTACGGCAAGGCGATGCGCGCCGTGTCCATCGACATGGGGGCGAGCCGCCTGATGGGCATCGATGTCGACCGGGTGATCGCCTTGACGTTTTTCATGGGCTCGGCGCTCGCTGCCGGCGGTGGGGTCATGGCCGGCGCCTATTATGGCAGTGTCCATTTTTTCATGGGCTTCATCATGGGGCTCAAGGCCTTCACCGCCGCTGTCATAGGCGGGATCGGCAGCGTGCCGGGCGCCATGCTCGGCGGCTTGCTGCTCGGCCTGCTCGAGGCTTTCGGTTCGTCCTTGCCCTTCGTCGGATCGGAGTGGCGTGACGTCTTCGTTTTCGGGACCCTGATCCTGTTCCTTGTGTTCAAGCCGACCGGCCTTCTTGGACGCTCTGTCGTGGAGCGGGTGTGATGATCGACGAAGTCAGAACCATGCCGACCGCCGTGCAACCGCAATTGATGCGCTGGTCCGTCGTGCTGCCCGGCCTGACGGCACTCGCCGTCGCGCTGGTGTTGCCGCAATTCGCCAACGGCTATGTGACGGAGGTGGCAACCACGGCGCTGCTCTATGTGGTTCTGTGCCTCGGCCTCAACATTGTCGTCGGCTATGCAGGCCTGCTCGACCTCGGCTACGCCGCCTTCTTCGCAGTCGGCGCGTACACGTCAGGCATCCTGACCGCCGAGTTCGGGTTCAATTTCTGGCTCACCATCCCGGTCGCCATGGCGGCAGCCTGCGTGGCTGGCATCATCATCGGGGCTCCGACATTGAGATTGCGCAGCGACTATCTGGCGATCGTGACGCTGGGCTTCGGCGAAATCGTGCGCATCATCGCTCGCAACCTCGACATCACCGGTGGCGCGAGCGGACTCATCGGCATCGAGCGCCCGGAGATATTCGGCTTCAGGTTGATGCAGGTGCAGCACTTCTACTATGCGTTCCTGGTGCTTGCGCTGCTCACCGCCTTCGTCTGTCTGAGCGTCGAGCGATCGCGAATGGGACGAGCCTGGTTCTACGTTCGCTACGATGAGGACGCCGCCGCCGGTATCGGCATCAACCGTGTCACGGCCAAGCTGCAAGCCTATATGATGGGCGCTGTGATCGCTTCGGTGGCCGGATGCCTCTACGCGGCCAAGATGACGGCCATCTCGCCGGAGAGTTTCACCTTCAACCAATCGCTGCTCATCCTTCTCGGCGTCGTCCTGGGCGGCATGGGCCGCATTCCCGGCGTCGTCCTTGGTGCTGTTCTCGTGGCTCTGCTTCCGGAGGTGCTGCGCGGCGCGGGGACCTATCGTCCCCTGGTGACTGCGGTTGCGCTGCTGGCAATCATGCTCTTCAGGCCGAACGGGCTGTGGCCGGACAAGCGAGTTTGACCATGGCGCTGCTGGAAGTCCGCGATCTGCGCCTCAGTTTCGGAGGACTGAAAGTCCTTCACGACATTTCATTCTCAGTTGAGAAAGGCGCCATCAACAGTCTTATTGGGCCGAACGGGGCCGGCAAGACATCACTCTTCAATTGCCTGACCGGCTTCTACAAGCCGAAGGGCGGCTCGATCAGTCTGGGCGGCCGGCCAATCACCGGCTTGCCGCCGCATCGCATCACCGCGCTCGGCCTCGCCCGTACGTTCCAGAACATCCGGCTGTTCAAGGAAATGACCGTTCTGGAAAACGCCATGTCCGGCCAGCATTGCCGCAGCCGCCACGGCATCATGTCGGCGATCCTGCACTTGCCGGCACAGCGGCGCGAGGAGGAGGCGATCGGCGCGACTGCCATGCGCTGGCTCGATTTTGTCGGCATCGAGCAGCATGCGCATCGCCGTGCCGGTGGTCTTTCCTATGGCGATCAACGGCGGCTCGAACTCGCAAGAGCCCTGGCGTCGACGCCCGAGCTCATCCTGCTGGACGAGCCCGCCGCCGGCCTGAACGAGCGCGAGAAGCTGGACCTTGTGCACCTGATCCGCCGCATCCGTGACGAAACCGGTGTCACCGTCCTGCTGATCGAGCACGATATGGGCCTGGTCATGCAGGTGTCGGAGAAGATCGTGGTGTTCGACTATGGGCAGAAGATCGCCGACGGACCGCCGGAGGCCGTGCGAACAGACCCCAGGGTCATCGAAGCCTATCTCGGCACGGAGGAATGATGGACGCCGAAATCGTTCTTTCCGCGGACCGCATCGTCGCGCGCTATGACGGCATCGAAGCTCTTCATGGCGTCAGCCTTTCGGTCAAGCGCGGCCAGATCGTCGCCCTGCTTGGCGCGAACGGTGCGGGCAAGAGCACCACCCTGCGCACGCTGTCCGGCCTTGTTGCAGCATCCTCCGGAAATGTCCGCTTCCTGGGCGAGGACATAACCAAAGTCCCTGCCCACCGCCTGCCGCATCGCGGGCTCGTCCACGTTCCGGAGGGAAGGCGTATTTTCGGCGACATGACGATCAAGGAGAACCTTGACCTGGGCTCGTTTACGCTTGCCGACGACGTCGAGCGCCGCCGGCGGCTGGAGCATGTTTTTGAGCTCTTCCCCATCCTGGCGCGCAGACAGAATGGCGATGCAAGGAACCTCTCGGGAGGCGAGCAGCAGATGCTGGCGATCGGCAGAGCCCTCATGGCCGCGCCCAAGGTGCTGTTGCTCGACGAGCCTTCCATGGGTCTGGCGCCGCAACTGATCAAGGAAGTCATGAACATCGTGCAGCGCCTCAATCGTGAAGGCGTGACCATTCTGCTTGTGGAGCAGAACAGCAAAGTCGCCTTGAAGTTCGCCGACTACGGCTACGTTCTCAAGGCTGGGCGCATTGTGCTTGAGGGACCAGGCAGTGATCTTGCGAGCAACGAAGCGGTCATCAGCGCCTATTTAGGTGGCGTCGCTGCTTAGCTGGCAAAGCTGCCAACTCCCGGATTTTTACAAAATGAGGCCGCCACTCCAGTCCAGCCCCTAACATATTGATTTGTGCAGGAAGCACTGACCCTCAGAGACATAATCATTATTTGTCAACAGGTTACGAAGCCGTTCGCTCAAATCGATTCAGGAAGCTGGTCCAGCCATTTCGCTGGCCGAACTTATCTCAAGCCGAATGGCGGCTTTGCGCCTCAAGTCGGTCGTTAAGACCAACTTCGCCGTTTCCCGAAAGCCGACATCATCGGACTACGCTGGCTTAAGATGACTGTGCCTCTAGACGGACGGCGGCGACAGGATGAAAAGCGCTTGCGCCTGCTTGGTGGCGGAACTGTTGCGGAAGGTGTGGAGGCGTCTTGGGTCGAAGGTCGTGGCGTCGCCTTCGAGCAGGACGACCTCAATTGATGACGCAGGCTGAGCGTAAAGGAATGGGTCGCGGCCTGTGAGAGCAAGACGAGCGTCGAGTTCCAGGAACATCCGTCGTTGATTTGCGTTTGCTCTCCGAGGTTAGACGTTTTCAAACCGAAGGAGAACGGTGTCATGGACTGGAACCGCGTGGAAGGAAACTGGAAACAGGTGAAAGGCAAGGTCAAGGAGCAGTGGGGTAAACTCACGGATGACGACCTTGACCGCATCGCCGGCAAGCGCGATCAACTCGAAGGCAAGATCCAGGAGCGTTATGGCCTCGAAAAGGACCGTGTGCGGCGCGATATCGATGACTGGTACGGTCAGCAGGGCTGGTAAGCGCGTGAGCCCCGGGCCGCGGCCAATTCCAAGACGCGGCCCAACAGTCCGGCAGGTCCGGCTCATGCAGATGCCGAGCCTTGTCGTCAGTTGAATTTCGCAGCAAGGATTTCGTACTGTGTCAGAAGATATCTCTCGCAAGCAAGAGCAACGGGGGACAAGAAGGATCGTCATGTGGGCGACCGCAGTTATCGCTGTGATTTTCCTTGTTCTGCTGGCTACATTCGTGTTCGGCCCGCTGGTATGATTTTCATTGCCGATGATTGAGTTGTTTCAGCAAGATCCGGGGATGATCGGGCGTTTGAGGGCGCATGCAGCGGCCACCGGGCCGCGTCTTGCGACTGCGGCAGCAGGCGCGGATGAGCCGACAACCCGTCAGGCTGATGCCATCCGCGCTGCCCTGGGTGGCAGGCGTATCCGCGGCAATCGCCATTGTTCCGGTAGTTTGCGCCGTCAACTTGGTCCGCGGCGACAATTTCCGGGAAACCACCATTGCACAGGCCATCGGTGGCGACCCTGACCGGGCCGTCCCGGCAATGATCCGCAACGGCTGTGGCGGATGTCACGAAATCCCGGGAGTGCCCGGCGCCCGTGGCACCGTCGGTCCGTCCCTGCAAGGCGTCGTCGAAAGAGGATATACCGGGCCGTCGCGAGCCACCCCGGATGCGATGATGCGCTGGATCAGCAGGGCGCGGGACGTTGACCCGAAGACGGCCATGCCCAATACAAATCTGTCGCCTCAAGAGGCGCGCGACATTACCGCCTATCTCTATGCGCGAACATGAGGCGCGCTGAAGTCGCAGGCGTCTTGCCAGCAAAAGCAGCAGGCCAAGCATCAACACGGCGGCGCCCGCTACTGAGCCGCCAGAATCATGATCGTCTTGCTGGTTGTCGTTCCTGCCCGCAGATCAGATCAAGGATTCTCCGGGCGTTCGCACCGTGTGCATGGAGGGCCGATTGCCGATCGCCGCATCCTGCCAATACCAACATCGACGCTGCGCTGACCCACCTCAAACGCGGTTGCGCAGCCTTTCCCGTAACAATGCCAGTCAGGATTTGCGTTGGACATGTAAAGGCAAGCGACATTTGCGGTCATGTCCGCCTGCGAGAGCGGGCCAACGGACTCATGCACCTCGCCATGAAGGCTCCACCATCGTTGCCAAGGCCATAACGCAGCTGGCTGAAAAAGGATGCTTGGCAACACCGCCCGGTGAAAACCGACGTGAAGCGGTGCGCGTTAGACGATGCGCAACTCCTGGGGAGCCTGATGCCGCCGGCTGCTCGTTTGAATACAGAAAGCGACCGAGAGCAATGCGGCTCCGCCATAGATCAGGCCAGCGGGAATCCACATGATCAAGCCTGCAAGTTGCTGGTCCTCGAGCGGGCTGAGCCCCCACAGATCCGAGCCGACGGCATTAGCCGGATACCACAGCTTTGGCGAGACGACGAGCAAAACCCCGAGCAGCCCGGTGTGGAGCGAGGTGAAGAAGAGATGCATCACCGCATTGCCGCAAGCGTGCTCGCGGCCAGGGCGAGGCAGCAGCACCCACCAGAACAAAAGCCCGGTACCGAGGAAGCTCGCATGCTGGGCATAGTGCAGGAAACCCTGCTGGAGGGCAGCCTCGAACAGCGCCGGGACATGCCAGATCCATATCGCGGCTCCGTGCAGGACGGTCGCGACCACAGGGCGGCTGATGAACGCCCAGATCGCCCGAAGCGTATTTGCATGTCCGGCCGCTCCGAATATCTGGCGCAGCTGTACCGGCAGTGCCCACATCATCGCCGCTGTCGGGCGGGAGGCAACCAGCAGAGGCGCTGCGACCGCCATCAGCAATTCATGCTCGATCATGTGCGCCGCAAACACATGTTCGCCCAACGCATGGATCGGGCTTACAAGGGCGAACGCCAGGACGGCCCAGCCGGCAGCAAACTGGAAGGCCTGCCGTGATCGCAAGCGACATCCGCGTCCGCTCCGTCGCCACAGTCGGCTGGCGCCCGCTGTATAGAGCGACACGACTGCCAGGAGCGGCAATGTGATGGGAAGCGCCAGTGTCCAACCGGCTTGCGGGGCGCCGTTGCCATAGCAGATCGAGGTCGAAAAGAGCGCGTCGAAGCTCATGATCCGCATCCGTCAGCCGGAAGAGCACCGGAGCTCCGGTTCATCTGGAAAGATCCAGATTGAAGCCACTGAGGCGCTGTTCTCACCTCCGTGCCTCTAGGCGTCCATCATCGATTTCGCCGGCTCCCGGGCGATGTTTTCTTCTATGCGTTCGTGTCCCCGTGTCCGCGGCAGGGCCTGGCGGAAGTTCTTGGCGTAATCTGCCGGCATTTTGGGCGGCATCAGCGGCTCATACGCATCTACCAGCGCTTCGATCACGACAGGGCCTTCCGTGGCGAAAGCCTGGTCGAGAACCGTCTCGATCTGATCGGCCCGCTCGATGCGAAAACCCTTTGCGCCCATTGCTTCCGCCGCCATGGCAAAATCGATCGGCTGCAATTCGCAACCAAATTGCGGATTCCCCAGAAACATCATCTGCTCCCAGGCGATCTGATTGAGCATGTTGTTCTTGATCACCAGAACCTTCAGCGGGATCTTGTAGCGCACCGCCGTCGAGAATTCGCCGAGCTGCATGGCAAAGCCGCCATCGCCGACGATGGCGGCAATCGGTCGACCGGGAAACGCTATGCCGGCAGCGATGGCGTAGGCCAGACCGCAAGCCATCGACGCCAGCGATCCGGACACTCCAAATGCCTGGCCGCTGCGAAGATCGACATGGCGGGCGGCCAGCTCCGTGTTCTGACCGGAATCCGTGGCCAGTACCGTGTCGTCGGCCAATCTTTGTCCGAACGCCCGGGCAATCGCCTGTGGCTTCAAGGGTTGCGCCTGCACGTCTTCCGACTGCCGCATCATCTCGCGCCATTTTCTCATTGTCTCCTGGGAACGGCGCAGGAATTCATCGGAGGGCTTCTGCGTCAGACGTTGGTTGAGCGCGCGCAATGTCTCGGTCGCGTCGCCGACAAGGCCGGCCTCGACCGGAAAGCGCAAGCCGATCCGCTGCGCATCGCAGTCGATCTGGACGCCACGGGCCTGCCCGGGCTGCGGGTAGTATTCGATATAGGGAAAGGTCGAACCGACAATCAGCACCGCGTCGCAGCTCTCCATCGCCTCTTGCGAAGCCAGGGTTCCAAGAATGCCGATCCCGCCGGTGGTGTAGGGATGGTCGTCCGGCAGCACCGCCTTGCCCAGCAGGGCCTTCGCGACAGGAGCCTGCAGTAGGCGCGCCGTGTGTTCGAGTTCGGCGGCAGCGCCAATAGCGCCTCGCCCGGCAAGGATCGCAACCCGTGAAGCGTCATTGAGAATGGCGGCGGCTTTGTCGAACTCAACGTCCAGCGGTACGCTGTGACCGGCGAACATATCCTGCGGCGTGTGCGCCGGGCGATTGCGCTTGGAGCGCTTCGACGGATCGCTCTCCTGCTCCTGGATGTCGCTGGCAATCGAAAGATGGGCGACGCCCTTGCGCGCCAGCGCGGTTCGGCAGGCAAGGCTGGCGACGTTTTCCATATGCGCGGCGTCGGCGACATGTGCATTGTAAACGGAGACATCGTGGAACACGCGCGTCAGATCGACATCCTGTTGCGTGAACGTCTCGATCAGATCGTGGAACTGCATGCCCGTAATCGCCAGCACCGGAGCCTGGTCGAGCTTGGCGTCATAGAGGCCGGTCAGAAGATGTGTTCCGCCGGGACCGGACGTCGCAAGGCACACGCCCAGCTTTCCTGTCCACTTGGCATACGCACATGCCATGAAGGCAGCCGACTCTTCATGCCGGACCTGAACGAAGGCAATCTTGTCGCGCCGCGTCCGCAACGCTTCCATGACGCCGTTTATGCCGTCTCCCGGCAAGCCGAACACCACCTCCACGTCCCAGGCGACGAGCGTATCGATGAGAATTTCTGCTGCATTTGGCATGTCGGGGTAGCTCCGGTGGATGGTGTCCGAACCGGTGAATCCCGAGTTGGTTCCTTCGTCACAATAAATCGTGACAGGTTTCTGGAAGCGATCTTCCAGGAGCGGTCTATTCGATCTGCTCAAACGTGCATTGCCGTGGCGCCTTGTCGGGGCGCCAGCGCAGCAGTTTGGTGCCGTGGCGGAACCGATTGCCGGTAACGTGGTCAAAGCGGACCTCCACCACCAGTTCAGGCTGCAAGGGTTCCCATTGTCCGCTGCGCTCCGTGCTCCAGCGGCTCGGGCCGCCGGGCGCCTTGCCGGTGAATCCGGGCTCTGACCGCAGCCCTTCCAGCCGGCGCGTGAGCGCTCCTCTGTCGGTCCTGGCGATGGTCGACGTGAAGCCGACGTGATCGAGCTTGCCGTCGTCATTGTAGAGGCCGAGGAGCAGCGAGCCAACCTCACGACTGTCCGCGAGATAACGGAAACCGCCGACAACGCAATCGGCGGTGCGCCTCGGCTTTACCTTCACCATCGCACGTTCCCCGCACAGATAATGCTCATCAAGCACTTTGGCCATGATGCCGTCGGTCGATGCATGGCCGGAGCCGTGTAGCCATCGAGCCGCCGTGGCTGCATCATAAGTGCACTTCGACAGGCGAAGATCTGGACTGTTCGAGGAGGTCACGAAGTCCTCGATCGCTCGCCGCCTTTCCACAAGTGGCTTGCCCGTGATGACCTCGCCGCCCGGCCTGGCAAGCATGTCGAAGAGGATCAGACTGGCAGGCGTCTGCGAACTCAGTTTGCGGATTCTGCTTTGTGCCGGGTGAAGGCGCATCTGCAGCGCCTCGAAGGAAAGCTCACCGTCAACCTCAATGACAATCTCGCCGTCGAGGACGAAATGCCCGCGCTTGAGGTCACGCAAAATGTCCGTGATTTCTGGAAAATAGCGGCCGAGCGGCTTGCCGGATTTGGCGCGCAGGTCAACGGTGTCGTCGCTCTTGAA
>NZ_RZTE01000001.1:330213-357584 GCF_003997415.1 Mesorhizobium sp. M7A.F.Ca.MR.245.00.0.0
AAGCCAGGCAGCGAAACCCGTCCCATTTGGGCTCGTACTGCCAGCGGTTTCCATCCCGGGGGATTTCATCGGCAAGCCTGGCCTCCATCGGAGACGTGTCCAGCGGGAGCGGGAAGGCGTTTATCGGTTCATGCACGGGTAGGCCTCCAAAACCGGTTCAGGAACGGCTCCGGCTTTTTTCAACTTCCAGGACTGGCACCGCGTTCCATCTGACGGTTCATGCCTGGTTCTTCGCGATGGGACATTTTCATTTGCCGCGGAACCCGGATGACGGCTGGCCGCTTTGATGTCATCGGCAGCGCTAACGGAGATGCCCCATCGATTCCTCATTGTGGATAGCTTTTGTCGGAACCGTCATTCTCATGCAGGTGCCGCCAGGTCCTGACAGCATGCTGGTGATGGCCCGCGGCATTGGACAGGGGCGCGACGTGGCGCTGTTCACGGTGCTCGGCATGACGCTGGGCGCCGGACTTGTGCAGCTTCCGCTGATTGCATTCGGCCTGTCCTCGCTTGTCCACGCCTCGCCCCTGGCGTTCAATCTGCTTCGATGGGCCGGGGCGGCCTACATCGTCTGGCTGGGTGTCCGGCTGCTGCTTTCATCCTCGGCAACCATTCCCACAGGTGACCTCAAGGCCCTGCGGCCGCTCGCCGCCGCCCGGGAAGGAATGATCGCCAATCTGAGCAATCCCTGGCCTTTGATGTTCATGGTTGCGTTCCTGCCGCAGTTTGTCGATCCGCACAGGGGCTCCGTCACGTTGCAGCTGGTGCTGCTTGGCGCAACACAGAAGATAACCGGTGTGCTGGTGCTGGGAGCCTATGCCTTGGCATCGGGCGCGGCCGGGGCATGGGTCATGCGGCACCCTCGCGCAAGGCTTTGGCAGCAGCGGCTCGCCGGCTGTCTCATCATCGGCCTCGGCTTACGGATGGCGATCGGCGGCGGTACGAGCCGCTGACCAAGCGGATGAACGGGCTGGGCCGAACACTCGACTTTGGCGCCGCGGGATTTTCTTTCGGGGAAAGTTTTGTGCCAAGTCGCCTGAATGACAGGCTCCGACACCCTTCTTCAGTGGAGCGGAGCATTCGCTTGGATGTCCGGCTCCGCCGAAAGAACCCGCATCGGATGAAACGTCGTCGCGGGCCGGGACTGGTCCAGGAACAAAAAGCCTGACCAGAGGTTCGAGCCTCGATCTCAATGCAGCTTGAAACGGCTGCTTCATCGCCGTCCGATTGGAATGTTCGTCATGATTTCTTGCGTGGCCTCGGTAAAGACGCGCCTTCAATGAACAAGCCACCTGACGAGGGCCAAAGGGCAAGCGAGCAAAAAAAAGGCGGCGTCGTTCGGGCTCTCGGGCTTGGTCTGATTACCGGTGCGGCCGATGACGACTGCTCGGCCATCGGTACTTACGCGAGCGCCGGAGCGCGGTTCGGACCCGATCTGCTGTGGACGGCACCTGTCACGCTGCCGATGATGTATCTCGTCGTCTACCTTTCATCCAAACTTGGCCAGGTTTCGGGTCGCGGGCTTTTCAAGGTCATATCGGACTTCTATCCGCGTTGGCTGCTATGGTCCGTGCTAGTGGGCGTGCTGATTGGCAACACGATCGAGGCAGCCGCCGATCTTGGCGCCATGTCGGCGGCCATCGTGCTGTTCGTTCCTCTGCCTGCTCCTTTGGTCGTCATTGTCGTCGCGATCGTCATTTTTGCCCTGCAGGTGTTCGGATCGTATAAATTGATCCGAAATGTGTTCCGGTGGCTGGCTCTGGCTCTGCTTGCCTATGTGGTCTCCGCGGTGCTTGCCAAACCGGATGCCGCCTCTGTCCTGCGTGGCACGCTGTTGCCAAAAATCGAGTTCAGCCGCGAATACCTGTCCATCCTCGTCGCCATCATCGGGACCACGCTCTCCGCATACCTTTACACATGGCAGTCCAATCAGGAGGTGGAGGAGGAGATCGCCAAGGGTCGAACGAGCCTGGAAGAGCGCAAAGGCGCCACCGAGGGCGAGCTGCGCCGATCCCGCCGCGATATCCTGATCGGCATGACGTTTTCCAATCTGATCATGTATTTCATCATCCTTTCGACAGGGTCGACGCTCTACAAGGCCGGGCAGACGCAGATCGAGACAGCGGCACAGGCGGCCGAAGCGCTGCGGCCGCTTGCCGGCGACGCCGCCGGCATTCTCTTTGCGGCCGGTGTAATTGGCGTCGGCTTTCTGGCCGTGCCGATCATGACCGCTGGCGCCGCTTTCGATTTCGCCCAGGCGATGGGATGGAAGAATAGCTTGCATGCCAAACCTCGGCAGGCTCCCAAATTCTATATCGTGATGGGGATCATAACGCTGGTGGCGGTGGGTCTCAATTTCTTCGGCTTCAACCCTATGAAAGCCCTGGTCTGGTCGGGCATCGTGCAAGGATTTTCAACGCCACCTCTGCTGCTTCTCATCCTCATCATGACCAACAATCGCAAGATCATGGGCGACAAGGTCAACAGCATAAGCACGAACATCCTGGGCGGCGTGACGACCCTGGCGATCTTTGCGGCGTCGGCGGGACTGGTGGCAAGCTGGTTCCTGTAGCTCGCCGGGCGGGAAGGATGTTCAGGCGCAGTGGAACATCGGCGGTCAAATGTCGTTGAGACGCTTGTGGGAGAAAGGAGGTTGTCCATGTCAAAGTTGCAGGCCGCCACTCCGGATCGTCTAAGACAACTCAGGCTTGAAGCTTCAGCACATTTTGCTCCGTTGATGCTGAACGAAGCCCTGTTGCGCCTTTCCCATGCCTGCGGAGGCGACAGCCTCGACCGCTTCGAGAAAGCCATGGTTGATCAGATCGAGGCCGCAGAGGACGATCGCGCCGATTTCGAAACGATCAAGGAATTCGCGATCGAGCAACTTTACGCCCTGGTCCGGAACGCCAACGATTCGCCAGAGAGGAAACAGCCGCTTGAGAAGATAGACACACGCAGAACGCCCGGCCGTTCCGAAGAACCACGCACGCTCGAGGACCAACTGCAGGCGGGATTGGAGGATTCCTTTCCGGCGAGCGATCCGCCCTCAGTGGTGTCCACGACCATTTCAGGCGGAGCAAAGAAGCTGGTCGGGACCGATGAGGTCCTGGAAAAGCAGCGGCAAGCGTCCAGCAAGGAAGATCGCTCGTAGATCGGGGTGCGGACTGGGTTGGCGGCAACCCAAAGCCTGCGGACATGCCAGCGGAAAACAGCTGACGTCATCGCATCAAAGCTTGACAGCCGCCTCCCGCGCCCAGAGCCGCAGTTTGCGGCATGACTGCACAAACGCAGTTACCGAAGCTGCCGAATCCAGCCGCGTCAGCCCCTCATCGGCATCGGGAGCGACGCCTGCTTTGGCCAGGAGCGGCTCGGCCCCCGGGGTGAAGCCGATGAACTTGCAATGCGCAAACGCATCAGACACGAAATCCTTCGCGGCGGCCTCCTTGACCAGCAGCTCGGCGCCCGCCTCGGAGAGGAGCAGCACCACAGCGTCGAACAATACGGACGGGCCGCCGTCGATCATGTGCCTTGCCTCGATGTGGGTGCCGTCGTCGGCTTCGACGCCGCCCACCTTGGGCGCAACCACCTCCATCACCGCGCCTTCCGCTTCGATGGCTGAACGAAGTTCCTCGAACAGCGCGACATCGGCTCCATCGCTGAGCATGACACCGACTTTGCGGCCTTCGAAACTGTCAGGCCCGTTTTGGATGATGCTGAGCGCCGGCGACGGCGGCAAGTCATCGCGCGGCGGAACGGCGGCTTCGGCAGGTTCGGGCAGGTCACGGATGCCGAGCTTGTCGGCGACCGTGGTCGCCAGCGTTTCATCGATGTTCAACAAATGCGAAACCATGCGCTCGCGGATCGCCGGCGCCTGGACCTTGCTCAGTTCAAATGTCAGCGCCATCGCGATGTGACGCTGCTCCGGTGGTGTCTGGCTGTTGAAGAATTGCCGGGCCTGGCTGTAGTGATCGGCGAAGCTCTCCGCGCGCAGACGTACTTTCTGCCCTTCTTCGGCATCGGCGAAAGAACGGAAGCCACGCTGCGGATCCTCGCGCGGTCCCAGTCCCCATGAGTTCGGCTCATAATTGGCACGACCGGCCGGGTTGCGCATGGCCATGTGCCCGTCCTGTTGAAAATGGGCGAACGGGCACTTCGGCGCATTGATCGGCAGATGGGTAAAGTTCGGGCTGCCCAGCCGTTTCAATTGGGTATCGAGATAAGAGAAGTTGCGGCCCTGCAGTAGCGGATCGTTGGAGAAATCGATTCCGGGCGGCACATTCTGCGTCATGAACGCCACCTGCTCGGTCTCGGCGAAGAAATTGTCCGGCATCCGGTCGAGCACCAGCCGACCGACCGGAATTGGTTCGAGGATCTCCTCCGGAATGATCTTCGTTGCGTCCAGGATGTCGAAGTCGAAACTGTCGGCAAATGCCTGATCGAACAGTTGCACCGTCAACTCCCATTCCGGGAAATTGCCGGCCTGTATGGCCTCCCACAAATCGCGGCGATGGAAGTCGGGATCGGCACCATTGATCTTGACCGCCTCGTTCCAGACCACCGATTGCATGCCGAGCTTCGGTTTCCAGATGAATTTGACGAAGGTGGATTCGTCCTTCGCGTTGACGAGGCGGAACGTGTGCACACCAAAGCCTTGCATGAAGCGGAAGGAACGCGGGATCGCGCGATCCGACATGATCCACATCACCATGTGCATCGATTCCGGCATCAGGCTGATGAAGTCCCAGAAATTGTCGTGCGCCGTCTGTGCCTGCGGAAAGGCACGGTCGGGCTCCTGTTTGGCGGCGTGGATCAGATCGGGAAACTTGATGGCGTCCTGGATGAAGAAGACCGGGATGTTGTTGCCGACCAGGTCCCAATTGCCTTCTTTGGTGTAGAGCTTGACCGCAAAGCCGCGCACGTCGCGGGCGAGATCGAACGAGCCCTTGTTGCCGGCAACCGTCGAGAAACGAACGAATGCCGGCGTCTTTTCACCAGCTCGCTGGAAAATGTCGGCACGTGTGTATTTGGCAAGTGACTCGTAGGTCTCGAAATAACCATGCGCGCCATAGCCGCGGGCATGAACGACCCTTTCCGGGATGCGTTCGTGGTCGAAGTGGAAAATCTTCTCGCGAAAGTGAAAGTCTTCGATCAGCGATGGTCCGCGCTCACCGATCCGCAATGTGTTTTGGTCGTCGGAGACAGGCGTTCCGAGCGCCGTCGTAAGGGCAGGCGTGTCGTCCCCCGCGATCTGGTGCAACTCGCCGCCATTTCCGCGCGCGCTATTCTGATCCAGTCCACTTGCCGATTGGCGAGCGGAGGGGCGAGCGGATTTGGCCATGACAGATCCTCGATCGATACCGGAAGGTTGAAGTGGTCAAGCCATCAAACTGCCGGTGAGCAGCTTTGTTCCCGTAAAAAATGGACGCTGGAGACACCGCTGTCGGAGGAGCCGTGGCTGCTGCGGCGATGGTGCGCGCCGATCGGATGACAGATATCTCCGCCTGCGCACAATTTATGAAGAGTTGTCTCCGGCACGAGGAACGAACCAAACTTCCATGCATTTAGCTGGGGCTGCGTTCACACACTCTTTCTTCTGGGAGCTGGACCATTGTCATCCGGAGGCTGCCTTTTGGCCGACCAGGAAACCAATGAAGTTTCCATCGTTGACCTGATACCTGCCCTGCGGGCATTTGCGCGCACCTTCTGCCGCGTCCCCGACGACGCTGACGATCTCGTGCAGGAGACACTGACCAAGGGTCTCGCCAACATCGACAAGTTCGAACCCGGTACGCGCATGAAGTCGTGGCTCTTCACCATCATGCGCAACACTTATTACACCCGGGTCAAGATCGCTGCCCGGGAGTCGCCAGGCCTGCTCGACTGCGCGTCTTCGAGACCAATTTCGGAAGCCACCCAGGAATGGACCGTTCAGAGCAAGGAAGTTCACGGCGCCATTCAAAGGCTGCCTGAACACCAACGCGAGGTCCTGATGCTGATCGGCGTTTTGGGAGTGAGCTACGAGGAAACCGCCGACATATGCGGTTGCGCGGTCGGAACGGTCAAAAGCCGGCTGAACCGTGCGCGCGCCAACATCCTTGAATTCCTGGGGGAGAGTTCGCTGCAGACATTGATGGAAAGACGAAACCAGCTGTCGGATGGTCAGCTCGATGTCGAGGTCGACGGCCGCAGATAGTCAGTTCTTCACGTCGCGCCGACGTTTCTCGACGAGCGCGTTCTGCAATTCGATCGCCAGCTTGGTCAGGCGGTCTGGAATTTTTTCCTGCTCTATGGCGGCCAGCAGGGAAGCAATCTCCTGATCCACAGCCATCTCGACATGCTGATCCGGGGTATCGTCGCTCGAACGAGACATCACATTCTCTTGATAGCGGGTCCCTTGATCCTAGTGTGGTGATAAGCGCCTGGCATTACAAGGCGGTGTCCACCGCCAAGAAGCTCACCAGCGGCCCCTTGCACAGGTTTATTTCCTTGCTGCTCCTTCGTCGTCCCGGGCCATGGACGCGCGGCGGTGGCGTTCAATCCCTAGGCAATCGGTCAGCGGCGTGATCCTGATACTGATCGGGCTTGATCCGATTGCCGTCCAGCCCGCGCTCTTGGCCATGCTGCTTCTTGTTGCGATTCGACAAGACCGCGTTTTCTTCGATCTTGTCCCTCTCCAGGGAGGTCATCGCGCCGGCGCCGGCACTCTTGCCTGGCTGTTGCGGCCGAATTGTTTTTTACCGCCGGATGCCATGATTATCCTCCTTCAAATAGGGTACACTCGTCGGTGCCCGTTGTTCGACGTCCGAACTGGCATCGCGCTGTAATGTTCCGCTTCACCCAGCGAGCAGAAATGCGTCGCCATCCCACGACCGAAACGGCTTCTCGCCGTCGATGAGGACCCGCAATTGATGAGCTTGCGCCAGACGGCCGATATCATCGCGGTCTGAGAGAAGTGATCCGCGATAGGAATAGTTCAGCAAGGCGAGCCAGCCCGGCCGTTTCAGAACGCGCGCAATTTCGTCGAAATGCCGATCAGCCATGCCGGCCAGGACCAGATAGGGAAAGCTGTCCACCGCCAGCACGCAATCGAAACTGGCATCGGCGAATTCGGACAGATCGAGACCGGAGGTTTGTCGCAACTCGACATTGCCGAGTGCGGCGCATTGCTCGGAGGCGATGGAGATCATCCGCGGCGATATGTCGATGCCGACCATCCGCTTGAAGGATTTGCACAGCGCGCGCTCGAAACGGCCGGTGCCGCAACCGATGTCGAGAATGCTCCGTTCCCTTCCGGTGAATTCTCGCGCTTCCAGCCAGGCGACGATTTCGTTGGTCGTGACTGTGAGCCTTGCCTCATCGCCGAGGGATGCCAGTTGGACACTCGCGGCTCCCGAAATCGCTGCCGCGGCATCGAAGCTGGAGGCCAGCCGCATGACGACAGCGACATTCGTCTCGTCCTCATCGCGCTCATGCCGAACGGCGCCACCCGTTGCCCGCAACATGGCGAAGACGTCTGGTTTGCAGCGCAGCAGTCCGGCGACCTTTCGCAGCCTTGCTGCGTCGCCGGCATCCGCCGGCTGGACCTTCAGCACGACCTCCGCCAATTCCGCCGCTCCAATTGTGGGCGGCAGGTGGAGCGCCAGTCTGACGAGAACACCTTCGGCGCAAATGCCATCGGCCATGCAGTCTTCAACCGCCAGCCTGACCGATGTCGTGCGCCGGGCGGCTTTCGGTGCGGTTACACTCATGCATCAACTCCGCGTCCAGACCCTGCGCATCGTCCACCTGTCGACGGCGCCCCAGCCATATTTATAGGCCTCCTGGCCGCGCAGAAAATCGAACTCGCGCGCATCTTCGCGGATCGCTTCCGCGATTGCGTGGCCAATCAGGATCGCACCTGGGCTCTCCTCGGCATAAGCAGGGTCGAAGCCACCGAGATAAGCATAGGCACGGCCGCGGTGGTGAAATCCGTAATAGGCGCCGACGGTTCCGCCATCGATCGCGAACAGCCAGCATCGCACCAGACCGTGAGCGTCGAGCAAGGGAAGTGAGAGCCGATGGAATTGCTCGACGGCGGCGTTGGCCAACACACCGCCTCCTTGTTCGGCCCAGCGCATATTGTGCAGGCGGATCAATTGATCGAGGAAAGTTTGCGGACTGCCGCTTGCCGACAACAGCGCGATCCGGCCGCATCTTGATGCGGCTTGACGCGCCCGACGCAACTGGCGTCTGCGTCTTGCGGGGACGCAGCCTGCAAGCGTTTCGTCGCCGGCGAGGGCGAGCACGGGGCAGGCGGCATGGGCGGTCGGCCAATCCATCTCGGGATGCGTCATCGCAAGGGAGAGGCTGTCCTGCGGCAAGTCCGACAAGATCCATTGCGCCCACCCGATCGAGAGGATCGACTCGGCGACAATGTCGACGACCTCGGCTTCGCTCCCAGGGACAGCCAGAATGTCCAGATAATCGCTGAGCGAAATGCCGACCGGAAGCAGCTTCGAACCGGATATCCCATGCTCAAGGTAGAATGGCGCCAGCCCGACCAGATCGTCGCCACGCCAGACCGCGACCGTCGCCAGTTCACCAGGTGCGAATGCGTGCCACCACGGCACCAGCCAGGCGGGAGATTGAAACGGAGTCGCCGAGGGACTCTGCTGCCACAGTTTCCACCAGTGCGGCGTTAAGGCGTCCAATTGTGTGAGGTCACCGATGATTTCGCTGCGCAGCACAGTTTAGCTCACGGTGTCGCCGCGAAGCGCCGGCGACCAGTGCCAAGCCGTGCCAGCGCTTGATAGGCGTCCATGTAAGACGAGATCATGCGTTCCAGCGAAAACCGCCGTCGCGCTTCGGCCCTGCATGTCTCGGCATCCAAGCTGGGCGCCGCAAGAATGGCTTGGGCCATCTCGTCGACCGTATCGACGAGAAAGCCCGTCCTGCCGTGCTCTATGACATCGGGAAGCGCACCATTTGGAAAGGCGACCACCGGGGTACCGCAGGCGAGGGCCTCCATGGCCACAAGCGAGCTGGTCTCGGCTGCGAGACTCGGAATGACCAGACAGCGCGCTGCATTGAGAATGCGTCGCTTGGCGGTGAAGCCGAGAGGGCCAAGGAAGCGGCGGCGGCCATCGAGGCGAGGTTGGACCTCATCGCGAAAGTACCGCGTATGCGTTTCATAGGGATAGACCTTGCCGCCGATGACCAGCGGCACATCTGCCTGTTTGGCTGCGTCGAGCGCCAGGTGGACGCCCTTTTCCGGACAAACCCGGCTTAGAACAAGGGCAAAGTCGCGCTTCGACTGCAGCAGGGTCAGTGCTTCGATGTCAACGCCGTTCGGAATCGGCGCCGTCAGCCGGGCGTCTGATGGCGCGGTTTTCTGCTGGGTGGGCGAGACCGCATGGAGCCAGAGGTCACCGCGCGTCGGGCGCAATGCCGCGGCCGGATACCAATCCAATGGCAGGTGGAGGGTCACCAAGGTCGGACCATCGTCGGGCAGATAAGCGTCGAAATCTATGCCGTGCAGATGAACCACGTCGATGGGCCATCGGGCACGGGCAGCCGCGATCGCCTCGCGATGGGCCTGTTGCGCGCGGCTCTTCGCCGCCTCGTCGAGTACGCCGTTTTCGGCCGGTATTTCCACAAGCGTGCCGCTCGTTCTGGAGCCTCGGCAGCCAATGACGATAGATCGATGACCGGCCTGAACCAGTGCCCGATCCAGCACCGACAGAATCTGTTCGGCACCGCCGACAGCGTCGGGACCGACGGGCGCGAGAGGGTAGGCGACATTGAGGACGGTGAGTGTCTCGCCTGGGCGCGTCTCGTTGCCCTGCGCCGTATCTCCACCTGTCAACGGCGTCGCGAAGTCCTGCATCTGATGCATGGGCAGCATGACATTTCACGCGGCCGAGGCCCGCTGCGTGGGGAGCGAGGCGGATGTCATGCCAGGCGCATAGCGGCGGATCATGGTTGAACAGAATTCAGCGAACTCCTCCGGCACCAGGGGCGGGCTGGTGTGGTGGGGCATCATTCCGCGGTGCTGAGGTGTGAAGCAGAAGGTGACCGTCACATCGAAATCGGCGAGTGCTTCCATCTGCCGGTCGAACCAGTCCAGCGCATTCGGCCGAAAACTGTCCGCCCAGGAAAGCCCGGTACGCATATTGGTGACACCCAGCCGCTTCATCCAGGCGACGGCATCGTCTAGCCGCGGGTCTTCGAAATGAAACCACTGCACCAGGCCCATTGCGGGTGTATGGCGCAGGAATTCCTCCAGCGCGGGCTTTGGCATGCCGTCCTGGCGTAGCAGCCCCATATGGAAATGCCGGTAATAAGAGGAGCCCTCGGCTTCGCGGTGACGCGTCGTTGCTTCCCATTCACGCGGAAGATCGTAGAGGCTGTACCATTGGATGCGTGGCGCATTGCCGAGCAGCAATTCAGCTGTGCGCTTGAGCCCCCAGACTTGGATTTCCTCGGCGCCGAAGGTCGATACGCCGACTTCGCTGATCCAGATGGGAAGGTCGGTGACGGTCGCGATCTCGCCGATCTTCTGCGGCCATTCCTGGATTTGCCACAGGTTCCAGTCGAGGGGAAAGCCGTGCACGGCGACGGCGTCGACATGGTCCAGCACGCCGAATCCCTTCATGCGGGTGATGAACCCCGGATCTATCGGCGAGATGCCACCGAGCACTTTGGTCAAAGCCGGGTTTCCAGATCCGATTGCGTCCGCCGCCAGGATTGCCATCCTGGCGAAGCGGCTCCAATCGGGATCGAGCTCGGGATCCCAATGCGATTTGTTGTTGGGCTCGTTCCAGATCATCGCGGCTTCAATCATGGCGCTGTCCTTTCGAGGGGTAGACGGGACCCCCACTGGCCGCGCCGCCGGCGGCGCGGCAGAAATAGACCTCCTGCTCCGGATGCAGGACGATTTCAAAGCCGGCGCTGCGCAGCATCGCTTCGGTGCAGGCGCGGTTGGGTATCCACCAGTTGGTCGGGTCATCGGCATAGCGGTGCTCGATGAAATGGAGCTTGGGAAATTCGGGCCGGTCGAACAGGTCATGCGTCCAGAAATGATAGTTCTCTTCCATCTCGGGCAGATCTGTGCTGCCGCGCTGCATGGACTGGAAGATCATCAGGTCACCGGCGACGTGCTCACGGATAAGGTCGAGCGCGAGCAAGGGGTGACGCAGGTGATAAAGCACCCCCATGAACAGCACGACATCGAACGTTTCACTCAGGGCGCCGACGTCGTAGACCGAAAGTTTCTGGAATTCGATCTCGCAATCGGCGATCTCGGCGGCAAAGCGGGCCTGCGCCAGATAGGCCTCATCGAAATCGATGCCGAGGACACGGGCAGCACCTCGCCGTTTCATCTCGATGGAATAGAAACCGGCATTGCAACCAATATCCAACACCGTCTTGCCTGTCAGATCGGCGGGAATGGCCTCGGCGAATTTGCGCCATTTGATCAGCGGATAATTGCCGAGAAAATGGTTGGGAGCGGTTTCGACACCCGCCAGTTCCATGTTGTGGAACCATGGGCCGAGAGCATCGATACGGCGGCGGATTTCGGCATGGGAATGCAGCATGATCAGGCTCCTTCGCCGGGAACGACAGGCACATGCGAACGGGCACCTGGCATAGTCGTGGCGGGTTGGTGATGGACGGGTGCGGCGCCGTCCTCGAGCAGCCGCAGAGCCGTGCGATAGCCGTTGAAAGTGCCGACATCGACATAGGCGGACCCAGCCTTGATGCCGGAGGCTTGACCTCCGGCCGCAAGGTAGGCGTTGACCAACGTGCCGATATATTCGTCACGGCATTCCCGTTCACGCCAGAGTGCCGCAAGCTGATGCAGGATCTGGCCCGGCATCTTGAACGCACCCCAAACCCAGTTCGTGGCGGCGTCCTGTTGCTTGACCTGGATTTCGATCACGCGCTCGTGGTCATCGACAACGACGGCGTCGAAGAATTCCGGACGATCCACCGGGAAGAGCAGAAATGAAAGCCGATCGTCAGGCAAATGACAGAAGCCGTCTTCGGGAAACCAGATCGTGTCGGGAAGGCCGACCAGGACGACCTCATCGGACGCGACGAGAGGCGCTGCCCGAAAAATCGCATCGCAAAGTCCAACGGGATTGGGCTGCACCACGAAGAGAGCCGCGGCCTCACCATAGCCGGCAGCGTAATATTCGAGGATGTCGGATTTGCCCGATCCAATGATGAAACAGATCTTGTCGACGCCAGCGTGCACCATCCGCCGCACCAGATACTCGCTCACGGCGCAGGGACGCTCGGTCTGTCCATCGATCCGGCTGCCGACCGGCAGCAGCTCTTTCGAGAAGCCGAGCGGTTGAATGCGGCTGCCGCGCCCGGCAGCGGGCACAATGCCCAACATCAGACTGCTTCCATCATCGGTTCGCCGGGAGATCTTTGAAAGGCGTCGTTTAGAATCTGGTCCAGCTCCGCCGCGCGCCGGCCAGAAGTGTGTTCGTCGAGAACCCGTTGGCGCGCACGGGTTTTGATAGCATCGAGTTCTCCTGCGGGTAAGGCGAGCGCCGCGACCACGTCATCGGTGTCGTGGGCCAGCAGGATCTCGCTGCCGGGTTCGAAGAAGCTGCTTAGGCCCGGCCATGTGTCGGTTACGATAGGCACTCCACATGCCGCTGCTTCGAACAACCGGCCCGAAGGGCACCAGCCCTTTTGCGCCATCGCCTCGCGGGTCACATTCAGTGTCAGACGAGAGGATGAGAAAAACGCCGGGTGATCGGCCGGCGGAAGGTGCCTGACGAAGAAGATGTTGTCGCTCCACGGGAATTCCTGCGGATATTGTGCGCCGCCGATGATGAAGCGCTGGTCCGGCAAGCGCGCAGCTGGGCGAACCAGCAGATTCTCGACGGCCGCCTGGCGATCGGGCGCGTAGGTTCCGAGATAGGAGAGATCGGCCTTGAACTCGGCCCGCGGCGTAGCCGGCCGGTGTTGATCCGGATCGACATGCCCATAGAGCGGCACCACGTGACGCGCGCCCAGAACCGCCTTCAGCGCGTCGACCGCCGAGCCGCCTGTGTAGCTCAGGACGAGGTCGAAATCGGCAAGACCCTCGGGGCCGAAATAGGGTGGACGCTCACCTTGTTCGATGCGGGCAAGCGTGACCGGAGTGTCCAGATCGTAGAAGACCCGCAGTCCGCGCCCTGCCTGCTGCGCCAGCCGCGAGGCGTCCACGGCATCGGGACAATAAGAGGTGACGATAACGACATCCGATCGTTTGATCGTTTGCTCCGCGACCCGGCGGATATCCTCCCAGTCCGGATAGAGCACGATGTTGCCGCCGTCCAGATGATCAAGATCGCGCGTTCCGGCATAGTAGGGTGTGTCGCGTTCGAAGAAGGTGATGGACCAGCCGCGCCGGGCGAGGGCTCTGATCAGTCCCCTCCATAAAGTGGCATGGCCGTTACCCCATGAAGACGTGACGGTAAGACCGAAAATGACCATCTGCATTCGGCAAATCCTCGTCAGGCAACTTCGTTCAATCGGATCAGCTTCGCCCCCCAGTCGCCCGACACGATCGTGGTGATCGAGGCGGGATCGATGTCGAAGCGAAAGCAGTCGCCGGCCGGCAAGCCAAGGACTTTGCAGACGGCGGCCTTGATCACATCGGCGTGGCTGACCAGGGCGACACACTGATTCTGATGCTGCTCGTGGACAGCGTTCATCACCGCGACGACGCGCTGCTGGACATCCAGCATGGTTTCGCCGTTTGGTGTCCTGGCCTCCTGCCGCTGGTCGTTCCAGGCTCGCCAGCCGGCGTTGCCGCTCAACTCATCGAAGGTCTTTCCCGACCAGTCGCCGAAGTCGATCTCGTCGAGTTCGGCACAGATCGCGATTTCCCCGACGCCGCAGGCGAGCGCGATTGGCAGGGCCGTCTCCCGGGTCCGCTCGCGCGGGCTGCACAAGATCGCTGCAATCGGCTCCCGGGCCATGCGGCAGCCAAGCTGCGTTGCCTGCGCCTTACCAGCATCCCCGAGGCAAACGCCGTCCATACGGCCTGCTAGATAGGAGCCGACATTGTCGTGTGCCGCATGGCGGATCAGAAAGAAGGTCGTCGTCATTCGGCAGCATCGAGCAAAGGCTCGTCCTTGCCTGCGATAAAAGCGAGCGTGCGCTGCCGCGCTTCGGCGTCGGTGAACTGTTCGGGAGGCGACTTCATGAAATAACTGCAGGGACCGGTCAGGGCACCGGCTATGCCGCGATCGAGCGCCAGCTTGGCGCAGCGTACCGCATCGATCACCACGCCGGCCGAGTTTGGAGAATCCCAGACTTCCAGCTTGAGCTCGGCGTTGAGGGGCACGCCGCCGAAGGTCGTGCCTTCCACCCTTATATAGGCCCATTTGCGATCGGTCAGCCACGGTACGTGGTCGCTGGGCCCAACGTGGATATTGCCTGGCTCCAGCGGAACGTCGAATTGGCTGGCCACGGACTGCGTCTTGGAGATTTTCTTCGATTCCAGCCGCTCGCGTTCCAGCATGTTGAGAAAATCGGTGTTGCCGCCGAAATTCAGCTGATAGGTGCGGTCGATGCGTACGCCGCGTTCGCGGAAGAGATTGGCCAGCAGCCGGTGCACGATGGTCGCGCCGACCTGGCTCTTGATATCGTCGCCGACCAGCGGCAGTCCTCGCTGCTCAAAGCGCCGGCGCCATTCCGGGCGTGAGGCGATGAAAACTGGTATGCAATTGACGAAGGCGCAGCCGGCCTCGAGTGCGCATTCGGCATAGAAGCAAGTTGCCTCCTCAGAACCCACCGGCAGGTAGGAAACCAGCACGTCAGCGTTGCTGTCGCGCAGGATCTCGCTGACATTGGCAACCGGCTCCGGAGCTTCTTCAATCTCGTCGCGCAGATATTTGCCGATCCCGTCCAACGTCGGCCCGCGCTCGACGCGAACGCCGGTTGTCAGCGCGTCGGCGAAGCGGAACGTGTTGTTCGGGGCGGCGTAGATCGCTTCCGCGACGTCGCGGCCAACCTTGCTCCTGGCGACATCGAATGCGCAGACAATCTCAATGTCGTCGACATGGTAGCCGCCAAGGTCGGCATGCATCAGCCCAGGGATTGGTTCGTTGCTTTTCGCGTGACGATAAAACGAGAGGCCCTGCACCAGGGAGGATGCGCAGTTGCCGACTCCAACGATACCAACACGAACCTTTTTCGATCCCACGAAACCGCCACCCTATGTTGTTCAAAGGTAAGTTCCTGGCGCCGAACCATCAGCGTGCCGGAATGTTCCTCCGCCCATCGAAAAATTGCGCGAGACTGCATGGATCGAAGCTGCATTCGATGCGTTGCCGCACGGCAACATTGGAAAACCGATCGATGATCGTCTACGGCGACCACAGGCAGACCGAGAGCGCAGAGCAGCTTCGGGAAGCAGCAAACGAAATGGCCGAAAGCCTGGATCGGATGTCTCATGGCGTCCAACGCCATGCTGCATTGGTCGGACTATTCATCAGCGTGTCGGAGATGGTTCAGGCGCTTGCCGATGTCGATTTCCAAACCAGCGGCATCGACATCTTTTCGCCGCGACAACAGCAAGGCGCCAAGTTGTTGGTCGGACTTGCGGCAGAGGTGGCGAAGTCGTGGCAAAGCGGTTTCGGCGTCGGCGGTGGCATCGATCCGGGACTTCTCAAACAGCTGGCCGGGCTCGACTGCCAGGCCGAGGTTGTGACCGGCTCTGCCGAGGGGTATGCGCACTATGCGCTTTATCCCGAAAGCTATTTGGACGCGGCGCAGAAGTCGGGTCTCGATGCGAACACATGTGTGATCGGCGTCCGCAGCATCGGCCTCGGGCTGGCAGCTATGGTGGCGGCCTCGATTGGTGCGCCGGCACCATTCAGCGTTCGCCCGATCGGCCATCCCTTCCGCAGGTATATCAACGCCGATCCGCAGTCGATCGCCACTTGGATGAACAATCCGTCGGCGCGTTTCGCCGTTGTCGACGAGGGTCCTGGCCTGTCCGGCAGTTCGATGCATGCCGTTATCATGTGGCTGCGTGAACTGGGTATCGATACGGACCGCATTCACCTGTTTCCCAGCCATTCAGGCGGCCCGAGCATCGAAGCGTCGCGGGAGGCTCGGGAGACATGGTCGCGCTGTCCGAAGCATGTGGCGACGGCGTTTGAATGCACCTTCTCCGAAAGCTCGAAAATTCCCACGTTGCGCGATTGGGTGGCCGAGGCGGTCGGCAGGCCGGAATTAGGCCTGACCGAGCTATCTGGCGGCGAGTGGCGGGCCGCCCACTACGCCGACGAAGGGCGCTGGCCGCCGAGCCCTCGCGGTACCGAGCGGCGTAAATTCCTGGCGTCCGCCGGGCGTGACCGCTGGCTCGTCAAATTCGCGGGCCTCGGCGAAACCGGACGGCGCAAGAAACGAACCGCGACGATGTTGCATGAAGCCGAGTTCGGATCGCAAGTTGTCGCGCTTTGCCATGGCTTTCTGGTTGAACGGTGGATTGACGGCACCACGATGGATCAGGCGCCGCTACCCAGGGAAAGACTGATCGCGGAGTTCACAAATTACCTGGCCTGGCGTGCGCTCAATCTTCGAACTTGCGAACCGGGTGCATCATTGCTTGCACTCGCGGAGATGGCTGTTTCCAATACGTCGGAAGCCCTGGGCGAAAAACGCGCGGCAGCGTTGCGCGGTTGGCTCTCGAAACAGGCCCCCGCGAGCGGGCTGCAGCGCGTTGAAATCGATGGAAAGCTCCAACCATGGGAGTTTCTCGTTCGCGCCGACGGCAGGGTGCTCAAGACAGATGCCGTCGACCATTGCCGGGCACACGATTTGATCGGCTGCCAGCCAATAGAGTGGGACATTGCCGGCGCCCGTGTCGAGTACGGGCTATCCGACAGCGATGTGAGGACCCTGGTCCAAGGAATGAAGCTTGCCATCGACAACGGCCACATCGGCTTTTTCGAACCGTGCTATTTGGCATTCCAGCTCGGGCTCTGGAGCACGGCTGCGCAATCCGAAAATGGCCGGGAAAAAGCAAGGCTCGCCGCGACGGCAGACCGATATAGGATGCGACTGATAGGATTCCTGGACGAATGCCTGATATGATCGTTCCGATCAGTCCAGCCTTCGCAGCATGTCTGCTTCCTGCTCGAGAATAGCGGCCACTTCCTCGCGCTGCAGATGCGTCATCATCAAGCTGACGCAGCACTCGAGATAGGTGATCGAGGCGCGCCGCAGATAGGCAGCCGTCTCGCGTTCGGCCATCTGGTCGATATCCCTCGCGGGTCGCTTGGGTTGCATGAGGATGATCCTCCGTATCGGTTCCTCCCGCCAAACCACAAGCTTGGGCGGATGTTCCGCGCGATCGGGAAAGATTCGGCGGCCGTCTCGCATCACGCCGGAAGGTTCTGCAGCCCGCCGGATGCTGGCCTCGCTCTTTTGGCAAAGCCTGTCATCTGATCGCCGATGCGACTGCCTTCGAGCGCCGCGAAATAATCGATCGTCAGCTTCAGCCCTTCATTGAGGGGCACCTTCGGTGTCCAGCCGAGCAGCGCTTTTGCACGCGAAATATCGGGCTGCCTGCGCCGAGGATCGTCTTGCGGCAGCGGCAGAAATCTCAGATCCGATTTGGTGCCGGTCATCGCCTTCACCAGCGCCGCCAGTCGCACGATGGTGAATTCTCCGGGATTGCCCAGATTGACCGGCTTGCCCGGATTGGGATCGATATCCATCAGTCGCCTCAATCCATCGATCTGATCGGAGACATAGCAGAAGGACCGCGTTTGCAAGCCGTCGCCGAAGATCGTCAGAGGACGTTTTTCTAACGCCTGCATGATCAGGTTTGAGACGATGCGGCCGTCCGCCGGATCCATTCTCGGACCGTAGGTGTTGAAGATGCGCGCGACGCGCACGTCGGCTTTGCCGGCTCTAAGATAGTCGAAGCAAAGCGTTTCGGCAGTGCGCTTGCCCTCGTCGTAGCAGGCGCGCGGGCCTGTGCAGTTCACATGGCCAACATAGTCCTCCCTCTGGGGATGTTGCTCCGGATCGCCATACACTTCGCTCGTCGAGGCCTGTAGCAGCCGCGCGTCATATCGGACAGCGAGTTCGAGCAGGTTGAGCGTGCCGATCACGCAGGTTCGCGTGGTGTGTATCGGGTCGGCCTGGTAACGCGGCGGCGAGGCAGCGCATGCCAGGTTGTAGATGCGATCCACGGGCTCGCCGAGATCCAATGGCCGGCAGATGTCCTGCTCGATCAATCGGAAACCCGGCTGATCCATGATCGAGATGATGTTTTCCATGCGCCCAGTCAGGAAATTGTCGGCGCAGATCACGCGCCAGCCGTCGCGGAGCAATGCTTCGCAAAGATGCGAACCGAGGAATCCCGCACCGCCGGCGACAAGCACTGCCTTTGCCCTTTGCGCGTTTCTTTTTTGTCGCATCGTCGTTTTCTCCTGTATGCCGGTCATGCTGCGCTTCCGATGTCGAAATCGAGGGCCGCCGCCCTTGGCTGTGTCAACGCCGTCACGAATTCGCGCGCTCTGGCCGCACCGGTGTGGGATGCGAGGACGCGTTCGCGGGCCCGGCGGGCCATGGCGAGGCGTGTGCGCTCGGACTCGCCGAAGAGGATTTCGATGACTTCGTCCGTTTCCCCGGCGTTGTGGATCGCCGATGCGGGAAAGAAGCTGTCGAGCCCTGGCCAGCGATCGCTGATGATGGGCGTGCCGCAAGCAGCCGCTTCGAACAGGCGCACACTGGGTGACCATCCGGCAGCGATCATGGAACTGCGTGTGACGTTCAGCGTGTAACGCTGACGGCTGTAGAACGCGGCATGATCGGCCGGCGGCAAATGTTCGATGCGTTCGACATTGTCCGGCCAGGTGATGTCGGATGGATATTGCGAGCCGGCTACGACGAAACGGCGGTCCGGCATACGCCGTGCTGGTTCGAGCAGCAGCGCGTTCAGCGTTGCCTGCCGGTCGGCACTGTAGGTGCCGAGATAGCCGAGATCCCAGCGGATCGGATCGCCGGTCCGGTGGTGCCGTTCCGGGTCGACCGAGCAGTAGAGCGGTTCGGCGCGGCGCGCGCCGAACTCCTCCACCAGACGGCCACGCATCGGCCCGCCGGTGAACGAGAAGTAGACATCGAAATACGGAATCTGCCGCCAGCTCAGATAATCGCAATCATCGGCTGAAAGCTGCGCCACGGTTACCGGCGTGTCAATGTCGTAGAAGCAGAAGCGCCCCTTGCAAAATGAAGCGACGATGTCGATGACCACGCGCCCTTCCGGCACGAAGGAGCCGATGACGACAATGTCGGCCTGCTCCAGGCACCGGGCGTAGTCGCGTTGCAATTCCGCTGTGGTTTCGTAGTAGCGCAAGGCGCAGAAATCCGGGTCGCGCAGATCGCGGTGGTTGGCGTACCACGGCACGTCGCGCTCCAGAAAGGTCACGCGGTGGCCGAGTTCGTGCAGACCTTTCAGCAGGCCTCGAAACGTCGTGGCGTGGCCGTTTCCCCAGGACGAGGACAGCGACAGGCCGAGAAAGACGATGTCCAATTGCTTGGTCATTCCGCTGCCTCCACGGTCCCCTGCTCGAAATGACGTTTGAAGACGGCATCGGCCACGTCCGCCCGCAGCGCGTAGGTATGGTCGGCCAGCACGCGGCAAAGTGCGGCCTGGCCGATTGCCTTCGCCCGACTGGAGGTCAGCGAGCGCATGATCTCGGCGACATCGCCGCCGTCCCGTGCCACCAGGATCTCCTCGTCTGGTTTCAGGAACAGTTCCACGCCCAGCCATGCGTCGGTGATGAGGCAGGCACCGGCGCCGGCCGCCTCGAAGACACGCGTGGCCGGTGAAAAACCGTTTACGGCCATGCTGTCGCGACTGATGTTCAGCACGGCCTTGGGAGTGACGTTGAAGGCATTATGATCGCGGGTGCCAACGTGACCGAGCCAGCCGACATTGGCGGGAAGCGGCTTGTCCCCCCAGCCCGATCCGCCGAGCAGAAAGCGCTGTTTCGGCAGCTGGCTTGCGGGATCGAGGAAGAATGCTTCGACACGCGCCTCACGATCCGGCAGCCGGTTGCCGAGGAACGCCAGATCGCAAGCGAAACGCGCATTGCTGGCGACCGGGTGATGCGTTTGGGGATCGAGCGCATTGTAAATCGGCACGCATTCGTTCGCCCCCATGGCACGGTAGGCCCAGACGACGGGGTCGCCGCCGCCATAGGTCAGCACAAGGTCGATTTCTTGCAGGGCGCTATGGAGCGGATGGTCCGGTTCGTCGCGCAGCTGGGCAAGGGTTGCCGGAGCGTCCACGTCCCAGAATACCACCAGCGCGTCGCTGCGGGCATGGTCGAGAACGGCGCGCAGCAGCGCCTCGTCCTCGAAACCGACGCCACTCGCCTTGACGACGATGTCGGCGCTGGCGGCGCGTGCCGCGACCTGCATCAACGCGTGCTGGGTCGCTTCATAAACGACCACAGTGCACCAGTCAGGGGCCTCGATGTCGCGGTTCTTCTGCCGGTCGTAGACGTCGGGCTCATAGAAGGTGATTTCGTAGCCCAATTGGGCAAGCGCCTTCAGCAAGCCGCGATAGTAGGTCGCGGCACCGTTCCAGTAGGACGACAAGAGGCTCGATCCATAGAATGCCATCTTCATGCGGCGGCTTCCTTTGCGGTGGTCTTGTTGATGGTATGTTCGGTTGTGCATTCCATGAGCACGCCGAACAACTCGTCGACGCGGTGCTGGCAGGTGTGCCGCGAGCGGATGGTCTCGAGACCCGAAGTCACCAGGGAAGCCGCGAAATCCGCATCGGCCAACACCGCCCGCAGGTGTTGCCGCATTTGCGAGCCATTGTGGGCGAACAGGAAGTCGACGCCGGGCCTGAACAGCTGCTCGACATCGGACCATGGTGCTGAAATCAGCGGAATGCCGCAGGCGAGTGCCTCGAACATGCGGATCGTCGGAATTCCAGGCAAACCCTCACGATAGGGGCGCCGCGGGATGTGGACGGTGACACGATGCGCGGCGAACGCCTTCGGCACGTCGGCATTGGCGATCCATCCGTCATAGCGCAGTCCGGCGGTGGCCAGATCCGCAAGTGCAGGCTTGGGGTAGCGTACGCCGTGCACGGTGGCATCGAGACCGAGATCGTGTACCGGCTCGATTAGAAACTCTTTGAGTTCGGCGGTCCTCTCATCGTCGCCCCAGTTTCCAATCCAGACCAGATCGGACGTGGGGTGGATCTCCGGGTGTGGCTTGAACAGGCGATCGTCCGCGGCTTCATGCCAAGTGAAGACGCGCTTGCCCCAGCCGGCGCGCAGATAGCTCTCGCGCAAGGCCTCGCCAAAGGCGAGAACGCCGTCATAGTGCTCCAACCGCAGCGCCGAGATTGCCTCGGTCGCCGATACCGCCCGGTGGTGGGTGTCATGAAACAGAAGGATGAAGTTGCCGCCAGCGGCCCGGGCACGGCCGATACGTGCGACAAGCTCCGGATCCGTCCACTCATGAACGATCACAACGTCGGCCTCAGCGATCCAGGCCTCGTGATCGAACCCGGCATCATAGGTCACCGGCATCAGTTCTGGGAAATCCTTGCGGAAGCGTTCGATGGCGAAGGATCCCTTCTCAGCCAGCAGGTTCGAACGGCTCCAGCCGTCGGACGGCTCCAGCGCGACCGCCTGGTGCCGGCGCGCGACCAGTTCCCGCATGATACCGCGCAGGAAATGGGCATTGCCGTGGTTCCAGTCGGAAACGACCGAGTGGGTGTAGAACAGAAAGCGCATGGTCAGCGCCCCGCCATGGCCAGGGCCGCCTTGTCGTAGATGCCTCGCATGGCCGCCGCTTGCCTGGCCAGTGTAAACCGGCGGCTTCGTCGCAGGGCTGCCTGGCCGAGCTCCCGCCTGAGTTCGACATCGCTGGAGAGACGATTGAGGCAGGCAGCGAGGTCGTGGGGATTGCGCGCGTCAAAGAACATCGCGGCCCCGTCCCATAGTTCGCGATAGGTTGCGATGTCGGAAAGCACCAGGGGCGTCGCCGACATGGCAGCTTCCAGCGCGGCCAGACCGAATGGCTCATAGATTGATGGCGACACGAAAATGCCGGCGCGCGCCATCAAGGTGCGCACCTCGTGAGACGGCAGTGCTCCCAGAGGAACAGCATAGCTGAAGCTGGTACGCCCGCCGTTGGGACCGTGCATCGAACCGGCGGCAAAAACGGGCCATTGCGTCAGCGACGCGGCCTGGTCGATCACCGCCGCATTTTTGCCCTCGTCCCACCAGCGGGCAGCGGCGAAGACGAGCGGTTGGCGCTTTTCGGTCTTCGGCACCGGACTGGCACTATTCCCGACCACACTCAGACGCGCGATCGGGCCGTAGCAGGTCTCAAGCATGTCGGCGTGGCTGCGGCTCGGCACGATAACAGCGTCGGCCCGATCCAAGCCGCGCCTGTTGCGCTCCTTCTGCCAGGCCCATGCGCCATCCACGGCCTGTTTCCTGACGGCGTGGAACCATGTCGTCACGCAGGAATGGGAGACCACCACGGCCGGGCACGGCGCATCGAATCCTGCTGCCTGCGTCGGCGCGTTGAAATGGACAAGGTCGATGGCGTGGTCGCGCATGGGCGCAAGCAATTCCCGCGGCAGCGCGTCGAGGTCGCCGCCGTTGCGGGTCATCCAATCCGGCGGCGTATTCAACCAGATCAGCGTCGTGAAAGCCTCTGCTTCCGCAGCCTGCTGCCTCGACGGTTGTGGACCGAGGCCGGCAAGCACCACGCTGTCGCCGCTGTTCACAAGTTCCCGTGCCAGATCAAGGGCATAGCGCCATACGCCGCCCACGGCATCGACGGTCATCAGGATGCGCCGCGAGCGCGGCGTCAGTGTCCGCAACATGTCGCCTCCAGTTCCGCCAGCGGTCGCGGCCGCCTCTCCTGGATGTCACTGAATTTCTGGAAAGATGCGAGGTAGTGGTCATGGGCGCGTTCCCAGGCAAGGTCGTCGGGTTCGCCCCAAAGCTCGCGGTAGCTGGGCGAACTCGGATACGGGTAAAGCGGCACAGGTTCGTTGGCCCATACGCCGCGGTCGATCAGGTGGGTTCGCCAGTGCTCGACCAGGGCGGGATCATCCTCGACCACGCCGATCAGATTGGCCTGAACGAATGGAACGTGACGTCTGGCATCGACGAGCAGCGCGGCGAGTTCCTCGGTACCCAGCCGGCAGCGCTTGGCCAGCATTGCCCGACCTTCGACGGTCAGGCTTTCGAGGCCGGCCTCGATGGAGACGCAGCCGGCGGCGCCCAGTAATTCCAGCAGCTCGGGCTTCCACAGATCGATGCGGGTCTGCACGCCGAATTTCACATCACGATCGACCAAGGCTTCCAGCAACGCTTTTTGCGGCAGGAAGATTTCGTCGATGAAGTAGATGTAGCCGACACCCTGGGCAATCAGCCGATCGATCTCCGCCACCACCGCTTCGTGGTTTCGACGGCGATAGGCATCACGGAAATCGATCTTGGCGCAGAAACTGCAGTTATAGGGACAGCCGCGCGATGCCTCGACTTCCGCACCGAACCCCACCTGATTGTCATCGAACCTGTGATGGTGGTGCGAATGGGCTGCGATCCAGTCCGCTGGCCATTCGAGTGGCGGATGATCGACAAACGAGCTGGCGTGGACGCCTCCGTTCGAAACCACCCTGGCATCCCGCAGATAAGCGGTTGAGGGCACGGCGCTCCAATCATCGCGCCGGGCAAGTTGCTCGACGACTTCTTCACATTCGCCGCGCACGACGATGTCGACGCCGAGCTTGCGCAAGGTTGGCGCCGGCGTTGCAGAACCATGCGGCCCGACCGCGACCGTGCGTCCCCCGCGCCCGGCGAGGCGGTTGAGGAAATCGGCCGGCACGCGCAATTCCGGCGGTGCGCAGCGCCAGAACAGATAGGTCGGGGCGGTACTGACGACGGTCATAGCCGGGGCGAAATCAGCCACCCGCTCGCAGAGACCGGAATTGTCGAGCTTCTGCAACTGCCCATCCAGCATCAGCACCTCATGTCCTGCGGATTCGAGCAGGGCCTTCGAATAGCCGAGTTCCAGCGGCAGATGCGGTTGGCGGCAGCCGAAATAGATGCTGTCGTCATACGTCCAGGACGGGTTCACCAAGGCGATTTTCATGCGACGTACCTCACGGCTTCAGGGCGAGGCTCGAGCCGATGGCGCTGCAGCCAGTCGGCGAGGTCGCGGACGCCTTCACGCCATGAAACATGGGCCATCCAGCCAAGCGCGGTTTTGATCTTGCGGGTGTCGGCGACGAAGAAGGGCTGGTCGCCGGTGCGTTCCCCATCATGGCGGATTGAAAGCTCATGGCCGGTCAGGCTACGAATCTCGCTCAACAGCCTGCGCAGGCTGACCGCATTTTCCGGGCCGCCGCCAAGATTGAATGCCTGGCCTTTGGTGGTCTCGATGCGATCGAGCACGGCCCTGTAGGCGGCGACGGCATCGGAGACATGCAGGATATCGCGCACTTGCCTGCCGTCGCCGTAAATGGTGATTGGGCGTCCCGTCAGCGCGCTGAGCAAGAAGTGTGCGACCCAGCCCTGGTCCTCGGTTCCGAACTGGCGCGGTCCATAGATGCAGCTCATCCGCAACACCGCCGTCGGCATGCCGTAGGATTTGGCATAGTCGAGCACATACTGATCCGCCGCGCCTTTGGAGCAACCGTAGGGCGTGCAGAAGTCCAGGCCCCGAGCCTCATCGATGCCGTGCGTCTGGATGACGCTGTCGCAAGGCACATAGCGATCGCCGTCCTCGCGGACCGCGACGTCGGGCAGGCTGCCGTAGACCTTGTTGGTGCTGGCGAAGATCACCGGGATACGCTCACCGCTCAGTCGCGCCGCCTCCAGAACGTTGAACGTTCCCCGAAGGTTGATGTCGAAATCCTCGCCCGGCTGGACCAGGCTTGTGGTGACGGCGGTTTGCGCGGCCAGATGGAAAATTGCCTTCGAACTCATCAGAGCCGGCGCCAAGGCGTTGGCGTCCCGCACGTCGATGGTTTCAATCGTGAGGCGACCGCCGTGTTTTTGCGCCAGCCATTCAAGGTTCTGCTCGACGCCCGGACGGCTGAGATTGTCGATCACCAGTACCGGCTCGCCATCCGACAACAGGCTGTCGGCGAGGTTCGATCCTATGAAGCCGCTGCCGCCGACGATGGCGACCGGCGCGTCGCGTCGATTGCGTGTGTTCATGACACCAGCCCACGTTCTTCGAGCTCGCGCTTCATGTCGGCGCCGCGGTCGACGGCGGACGTGTTACGCACCCAGGAAACGAACTCGCCGAGCGAATTCTCCAGTTGCCGCACCGGCTCGAAACCGAGCAGCTCACGGGCCTTGGAAATATCGGCGAAGCAGTTGCGGATATCGCCGGAGCGGGCTTTGCCGAGCAGTTCCGGCGAGCGGTTCGGTGTCCCCATGGCCTCGGCCAGCAATCGCGCGACTTCGCTGATCGCATAGGCGCGGCCGCTGCCGATGTTGATGACATGACCCTTTGCCTGGCGTTGCTGCAGAGCAAGGCGAAAGGCGCGGGCGACGTCCTGCACATGGACGAAATCGCGCTTCTGTTCGCCATCCTCGAAGATCATTGGCCGTTGGCCGTTGGCGAGACGCGAAGCGAAGTTGGCCAGCACGCCGGTATAGGGATTCGACAACGCCTGGCCGGCGCCGAAGACATTGAACAGGCGCAGCGCCACCGCATCGATGCCATAGGCCTCGCCGAAGATCAGCACGGCGCGCTCCTGGGCGTATTTTGTCAGCGCATAGATGGAGGCGAGATCGACCGGCTTTTCTTCGTCCGTCGGCAGCGGCGAGAGGGCGTCTCCACCTGGCGACAGCGGGTTCCATTGCCCGCTCCTGATGTCGCTCGCCTTGCGCCGAGCATTGTCGATACGCCGGCCGTCTGGCGTTGCATAGAGCCCTTCGCCATAGACGCTCATCGACGAGGCGACGACGATCCGTTCGACCGGGTGTTTGATCAGCGCATCGAGCAGCGTTGCGGTGCCGAGATCGTTGGCGCCGACATAGCGCGCGATCTCATACATCGATTGCCCGACGCCGACTTCCGCCGCCAGATGAATGACCGCGTCAACGCCTTCCAGCGCATTGGCGACCGCCTCCCGGTCCCGGACATCGCCCTTGATCAGCTCGGTCCCGGCGGGAAGCGCGACGGCTTCGCCCGCATGCACCTGCTCCAGCAAGGCATCGAGGATGCGAACCGAATAATCCTGCTCGACGAGTTCCTGTGCGACATGCCGGCCGATGAAGCCGCAGCCTCCTGTAACCAATATGCGTTTCACGACGACTCCTCAGACAAGTAACCTCGGCGCCCCGAACTTTTCGGCAAAAGGTTTGTTCCCTTTGCTTCAACAAAGTTCCTTTGGCCGGCTTCGTTGGGAGCCGGCGCCGCGATCACCGCGCGGTGCTGGAACATTGACGCCCTTGTGCTGTTAGGACGCCCGACAGCCCGCGTGTCCGCCGATGATCAAAGGAGATTTCAATGTCTCAGTCGCAAACGACCACCAACCACGACGAAATTCGCAAATGGGCCGAGGAGCGGGATGGCCGGCCGGCGGTGGTGCGCACCAAAGGCGAGGGCGGTATCCTGCGGATCGACTTTGGCGAGCCCGAGGAAGCATTCGAGCCCATCGAATGGGACGAGTTCTTCCGGATATTCGACGAGAATGATCTGGCCTTTCTGTATCAGGCCAAGACCGGTGAGGGGAAAGCCAGCCGTTTCAACAAATTCGTCGAGCGCAATCAGAAGGGCTGATGACGCAGGCCAAGCGGCCGATCTGTACGGCCAAGTTTTCGAGATGTGGTGAACAATGACGGCCCCGCGGCTTGGCACTTCAGCCTGAGAGGCCTTGGAGGTAAAACTAATGCATCAGTTTTGCGCCGCGGGTTTTCGCCATCTCTCGCATGATGCCGTTGAGCCAGTTTTCAGTGGATTGACCAAGCTGTCTGCGGTCGACATCCCGGATCGCTTGCTCGAGCGTCCTCTCGACGAGCCGATCCGATGCGTCGACGTCTCCCAGCAAAAGGCGCGCCGCAAGTCGCAGTTTGGGCAAAAGCGCGAAGACGTCGTCGGACGGGTCCGGTACGGAGGTCGCCCGTCCCGATGCCTGTGGGGGAAAGAGTGCGTTGAACACGGCCTGGCTGCCCGAGGATTTCCGCAAATTGCTGGCGTAGCGGAGATGATCGGGAATGGCCATGTCGTCATCGCCACTGAAGAACACGAAGGGGACACCCCGGCGCATCAACTCATCGGCGATTGGAAACACGCGTCGGCCATTGAGATTGACGTCGAGAATTGCAGCTTCGGCCGTCCCGGTGTGTTTGGAAGCC